>CAZOUM010000034.1:0-32714 GCA_964582985.1 uncultured Pirellulales bacterium
ACGCTCTGGGAATAAACGTAGAAAAAGAACGAAAACTTTACGATATGGAAGAACGACGAGCGTTGGTGGTATAAATCGGCGAATAAAAAGGAGATTTGTAAAATGTCGAGAGTAATTGCGACGAGCGCGATAAATGGTGCTTACAAGATAGTCGAGCAGGCCGAGAGCATGCTGGCGAACGTCATCGAGCAAAAGGGCAAAGACTGCAAGGTCGAGTTTCCGAACACCGGCTATTACATACCGATTATTTATTCGATGACAGGCAGGGCCGTCGAGACTTTAAGTGATTTTGAAGAAGTGATGGCCAACGAAATCAGGCCCTTGCTGCCCGAACGCGTTCCGGACGATATGTGGCTGCCATACCTTGGCCCTGCGCTTGACGCCGGTATGGCTACACTTTTCGCTGAGGAGATTATCGAGGCGTGCAAATATTTAATCGGGCCTAATCCGGTGGATGGTATCTGGTTGGGCGCCGCAGACGATGTGATCCTCAGAGAACGCGGTATTCAGTTCGTTGACGGCTCAGCCCCCGGTTTTGCTGCAATTGTGGGCGCAGCGCCGGATGTTGAAACTGCGGTCGAGATAGCCCGGAAGTGCCAGGAGCGTTGCTTGTATGTGTTTATGGCCGGCCACCACAACGGGACCACCTTTGCAGAGCAGCTTGTTGAAGGTGGCGTGCAATTGGGCTGGGATACCAGATTGGTACCTTTCGGGCGCGAGATTACGGCGGCGATATATGCGGCGGGTTTTGCGGCGAGAGCGGCACTGAGCTACGGGGGTGTTCCGGCGGGTGATTTCAAGCGAAATCTCCTTTATAACAAAAACAGAATCTTTGCATTTGTGGTGGCTTTGGGTGAGGTTACCGACGAATGGTATGCGACGGCAGCGGGGGCGATCAATTTTGGATTCCCTGTTATAGCCGATTCGGATATTCCGCAGATTCTCCCTACCGGAGTCTGTACTTATGAGCATGTGGTTTCCAAGGTACCACACGAGCAGATAATAGAAAAAGCCATCGAAGTCAGAGGGCTCAAGATTAAGGTCTCCGAAGTGCCGATCCCTGTCCCGTACAGCCCGGCATTTGAGGGCGAGCGTATTCGTAAGGAAGATATGCACGTTGAGTTTGGAGGACAAAGGACGCCGGCGTTTGAATGGCTTCGGATGCTTGATATTGCTGAGGTTGAGGACGGCAAGATTGAAATAAAGGGGCCGGGTGTTGACTCGGTTCAGACAGGTGGAAAGATGCCGCTGGGCATAGTGGTTGAAGTGGCAGGCAGAAAGATGCAAACTGATTTCGAGCCTGTACTGGAGCGCCAGGTACATACGTTTATGAACGAGGCCCAGGGACTCTGGCATATGGGTCAGCGGAACATCAACTGGATACGAATCAGCAAAGATGCTGCAAAAGCGGGATTCAAACTCGAACACATCGGCAAGCTCCTGCACGCGATGTATCATGAGCAGTATTCGAATATCCTCGACAAAGCGCAGGTCAAAATATTCACGGATGAAAAAGATGTTCTAAAACTCCGTGAGCAGGCAACAAAAGTGTATGCAGAGCGGGATGCTCGATTGGCAGGTATGACGGATGAGGATATAGATACATTTTATTCGTGCACACTGTGTCAGAGTTTTGCGCCGAACCATGTGTGCGTAATTTCGCCGGAGCGGCCCGGTTTGTGCGGGGCTTATAGCTGGCTGGACTGCCGGGCAGCTTATGAGATAAGCCCTGCCGGCGCCAATCAGCCTATCTCGAAAGGCAAGTGCATCGAGACAACCATTGGTCAATGGGACAAGGTAAACGCATTTGTGCTTAAGACGAGCGGCGGCAATGTCGAGCGAATGAGTCAGTACAGTATGATTACCGACCCGATGACTTCCTGCGGCTGCTTCGAATGTATAGCTGCGGTACTGCCTTCTACAGGCGGGATAATGATTGTCAACCGTGAATTTCCGGATATGACTCCCTGTGGTATGAAGTTTTCGACCCTCGCCGGTACCGTAGGCGGCGGTAACCAATCGCCCGGCTTCATCGGGCACTCGAAGCACTATATCAACTCAAGGAAATTTATTGCCGCTGAAGGAGGAATTCGGCGGATTGTCTGGATGCCTGCTATGTTAAAAGAGGAGATCAAGGATAAGTTCATTGAGAGAGCAAAGGAATTTGAACTTGGTGGAGAAGAATTTCTCGCCAAGATTGCTGATGAAACCTCGGCCGCCACGGAAGATGAGGTCTTAGAATTTATCACCAAAGCCGGCCATCCTGTATGCTCTTTGGAACCTATGTTTTAAGAAATTGGCTCGTTGGCCGTGACCCGTGAGTGGAACGAATCACGAGCGACGAGCAACGGGAGACGAAACTATGGCACTGACAGGATTAGAAATCTTCAAACTGCTACCAAAAACCAACTGCAAAAAGTGCGGCATGCCGACTTGTCTTGCCTTTGCCATGCAGCTTGCTCAGAAACGCGCCAAGCTCGAAGACTGCCCTGACGTTTCAGAAGAAGCCAAGAAAGTGCTCGCAGCCGCTGCCGCTCCTCCGATGCACAAAGTAGTGTTCGGCAGTGGGGATAATCAAGTACAGGTTGGGCAGGAGACGGTAATGTTCCGACACGAGGAGAAATTCTATAATCCCACCGTTCTGGCGGTGACCGTCTCGGACAAACTTGCAGGCGAAGATTTGAAAAAACGCATTGAGTCCATAAACGCACTGCAGTTTGAACGGGTCGGGACAAAAATTGAAGTCAATGCCTTAGTAGTTATTAACGACAGCGGTTCCTCATCACAATTTGCTGAAGCCTGCGCAAAGGCAAGAGAATTGAGCAGTCTTGCTCTAATCCTCGTTTCAGATTCCCCGGAGGCAATGGCAGCGGCGATTGGCAAAACCAAAGAGGTTGTCCCTTTGATAGCGCAAGCCGCAGCGGATACAGCCGAAGCAATGGCCAAAGTCGCCAAAGACAACAACTGCCCGCTGGTGGCAAAAGCTGAATCAATTGAGGCACTTGCTGACCTTACTGAGAAGATTAAGGCGCAGGGTATTGAGGATATTGTTCTGAACTTGGAAGCCTCGAATCTGCGGGACAAATTGTTTAACTTCTCAAGGATGCGGGCTTTGTCGCTGAAAAAAGCCTTCAGGCCGTTAGGTTATCCAACCATATCTTTTGTCAAAGATGGCGACGCAAACCAACAGGCGGCTATAGCTACGAGCCTTATCTGCAAGTACTCCGGTATCGTCGTGATTGATACTGTCGAGGCGTATGCACTTTTGCCAATGCTGACCGTTGTGATGAATATATTCAGCGACCCGCAGAAACCGGTCCAGGTAGAACCGAAAGTGTATCCTATCGGCGAACCTGATGCCAATTCACCATTGATGTTTACGACAAACTTCTCCCTGACATACTACACCGTGGAATCGGACGTCGAGGCCAGCAGGGTGCCAAGCTATATTCTCGTTGTCGACACCGAAGGCACAAGTGTGCTGACGGCCTATTCAGGCGACAAGCTCAACGAAAAGACGGTAGCAGATGCTATCACCAGGCATAATGCAGAGAGCCTGGTTAAACACCGCAAGCTGATAATTCCCGGTTATGTGGCGGTAATGAGCGGCAAACTCGAAGAAGCCACGAACTGGGAAGTTATGGTAGGGCCGCGAGAAAGCTCGATGCTGCCCAAGTATCTGCAGGAGTTTTGGAAATAATTGGCCGTTTGCTGGATGCTGGATACTCGATGCTCGCCTTTTTCCTTCGAGTATCGAGAATCAAGTATCGGGAATCGAGTATCGAGAATCGAGTATCGAGTATGAAACAGAGCAAGAAGAAAAAATGCACAGTTCGGTTTGAGCCAAGCGGCCTCAGGACAGAGGTTCCGGCGGGGACCATTCTGCTTGAAGCGGCCCGCAAAGCCGGCATCTATCTAACCAGCATCTGCGGCGGAGATGGATATTGCGGCAAATGCAAAGTGGTAATCGACGAAGGACAATTCCAAAGCAGGCCCACTACTCTGCTTACGCCGGATGAAGTGCGGGAAAACATTGTTCTGGCCTGCCAGACAAAAGTGCTCTCCGACCTGACGGTAACAGTTCCGAAATCGCACGCCCTCGAGGCCGGCCAGATACTTATGGATGTAGATGCCCATAGATTCAGCGAGCTTGCCGGCGAGGTCCGGGAAGGTGTGTTTGAATTTGACCCTCTGGTTCGCAAACTCTGCGCTGAGATGTCGGCGCCGACGGTACACGACAATACAGCGGACCACGAGCGTCTGTATCTGGCCATACGAGAGCAAATTGACGCACCAATAATGCAAACCGGCTTTCGCATACTGCAGAGACTCTCCAAACTGCTTGTCGAAGCAAATTATAAGGTTGCGGTGACAATTGGTCGGCGCGGCGGTACTACGGAAGTTATAGAGGTTGAGCCGGGTAAGCGGTGTAAAACGAATTTCGCTGTGGCCGTTGACCTGGGCACAACCACCGTGGTGGCCCATCTTGTCGACCTGACAAATGCCAGGACAATAGATACTGAAGCAACGTACAACAGCCAGATAAACTTTGGCGAAGACTATATTCGCAGAATCATCTACGCAGAAGAAAATGACGCTTTCGACGAAATGCAAAACCGCATAGTGCACGATGTAAATAATCTCATAGTCACGCTGGCGACAAGACAAAGAATCGATTTGCAGGACATAACCGCTGTAATATGTGCCGGAAACACCGCAATGGCACATTTTTTGCTGAATCTTGACCCGACGCGAATACGTAGAGAACCCTATATTGCCTCTGTCAGCTTTGTACCGCCAATTCGAGCAGCAGAGGCGGGTGTCCAGGTCAACAAGCGAGGTTTATTATACTGCCTGCCCAGTATAGCTGCTTATGTGGGCAGCGACATAGTGGCAGGTGTGTTAACCACACGCATTTATACCAAAAAACGCATCTCGCTTTTTGTTGATATTGGAACAAACGGCGAGGTCGTTCTTGGTAATCGAGACTGGCTGATCTGCGCCTCAAGCTCGGCAGGCCCCGCGTTTGAAGGAAGCGGCGTTAAACACGGTATGAGGGCTGGGGCCGGGGCTATTGAGAAACTAAAAATTCTTACTGATGGTTCTATCGATTTTAAGACAATCGGCAATACCTACCCGGCCGGCATCTGCGGGTCAGGTCTTCTGGATACGATTGCGGAGTTTTTTGTAAACGGAATTATTGACCGGACGGGCCGCTTTAGGATTACTGATGACCCAAGATTTGAGGAAGCAGACGAAGGCTGGCAGTTTCAATTAGTCCCACCTACTAATGAGCATCAGCAAATCGTGATAACCCAGACCGATATTAACAACCTGATTCGTTCAAAGGCAGGGGTATTTGCCGCGATTAGAGTCCTTATGGATTCGACACAAACTAAGTCGGAAGATATCGACGCAATTTACATTGCAGGTGGATTCGGAAACTTTATGAATGTCCGACAGGCCGTCACTATCGGAATGCTCCCTGATGTGCCGTTGGAGAAAATTCAGTTTGTGGGAAATACTTCAATCGCAGGAGCAAAAACAGTTCTGTTGAGTCGAAAGGCCCTTGAGACAGCCGAGCAGGTCGCCAAGAGTATGACATATTTCGACTTGATGAGCTATCCGGGGTATATGGATGAATTTATTCGAGCAAATTTCCTGCCGCATACGGATTTGTCACTATTCCCATCGGTAAAAGACGTCAAGTGTGAAGCGTAAAGCGAGGCACGAGATAAGAAAATGGCAACAACTATTGCTGTAAGCGGAAAAGGCGGTTCAGGCAAAACAACCCTGGCCGCTATGATTATCAGGCTTTTGTCTGAGCAGACCGGCAGGCCCGTACTTGCGGTGGATGCTGACCCCAACTCTTGCCTGGGCTTGACGATGGGAGTTCAACCTGCGGCTGTTATTGCCGAAGTTCGGGAAAAAGCGGCTGGCAAGGGACCCGGTAATACCGGCCTTGATAAGGTGCGGTCGCTTGAATACGATATTCAGCAGGCAATTACAGAAGCCAATGGATTCGATTTGCTCACTATGGGCAGGCCGGAAGGACCAGGCTGCTACTGTGCGGCGAATAACCTTCTGCGAGAGTTTCTGAATAAACTAAGCTCAGCCTATGAGTTCGTCGTTATGGACAACGAAGCGGGAATGGAACACCTCTCTCGCCGAACCACTAATAATGTTGACCTGCTCTGTATAGTAGCGGAAGCAACGCAACTTGGTGAGCTTACTGCTCGGAGGATTTTTGAGCTTGCTAAAAAACTGCCAATATCCGTGAAGAACATCGGCATTATATGGAACAGGACGGACAGTAGCAAAGAATTGAACGGAATAGATGTGTTTGGGTCTGTACCTTACGACAAGGCTGTGTTGGATGCATCGATGCGGGGAGAAACGATATTCAACGTTGGACAGAAAAGCCCGGCACTTTTAGCTGTCGGCAATATACTTGAACAAAGGTTAGGGGTATTAAGAAACTGAAGACCGTAATAAAAATGTTTGATCTGGAGGATTTCAAATGCCAGTTCCTGAAATTGTAGAAAGTTTTACCGGCTCTGTAAACCGAGTTACGCTTGGGGCAGCCAAAGAAAGCGGCGGCACGCGTAGCTCAACGGTAACTGTGGGAGGAGCACGCAATGTAGCTTACGGTGGCTCTTTTGAAGATGCCGGCGAAAAACCGGTCATTGCTATGGACGTTATCGACACTAAGCCGGAGGATTGGCCCGACCCGCTTGCTGAACCTTATAAAGATGTAATGGACAGCCCCGGCGACTGGGCCAAAAAGTGCGTGGAGGAATTCGGGGCTGATTTAATCTGCCTGAAGTTTGACGGCGTTCACCCTGACAAAGCAGACAAGGATGCCGCTCACGCTGTCAAAGTCACCGAAGAGGTATTGAAGGCGGTCGGTGTGCCGCTTATTCTGTGGGATTCTGGAAACGACGAAAAAGACAACCAGGTTATGCCCAAGGTAAGTGAGGCTGCTAAAGGAGAGAATTGTCTTATTGGGGCTGCCGAAGAAGATAACTACAAATCTTTGACCGCCGTTGCTCTTGCTGATGGGCACAATCTCATCACCGCAGCGCCTCTGGACATAAACATCGGTAAGCAGGTCAACATTTTAGTTTCGGATATGGGGTTTCCGCTTGAGCGGATAGTGATGTTTCAGTCCACCGGTGCGTTAGGATACGGCATAGAGTATTCATATTCGATCCAGGAGCGTCAGCGTCTTGCTGCCCTTAGCGGCGACAAAGTGATGGCGATGCCGATTATTTGCGATGCAGGTTATGAATCGTGGCGGGCAAAAGAGGCCAAGCTCGCTGACGCGCCAGGCTGGGGAGCTGTCCAGGACCGAGGCCCGATGTGGGAAGCCGTGACCGCCATCTGCCTTCTCCAGGCCGGCGCCGATATAATCCGGATGCGTCATCCAAAAGCGGTCACAACCGTTAGGGACTTCATAAACCAAATCTGGCAATAAAAGCCGAAACTCTTCATATCGGAAGGAGAGAACTATGATACTAATTGGCGAACGAATTAACGGAATGTTTTCTGATGTTAAGCAGGCCATTGCTGAAAAAAACAAGCAGGTCATTCAAGACCTGGCCAAAAAACAGACCGAAGCTGGTGCCGCGTATCTTGATGTCAATGTGGGCACTGCGGCAGCGGACCAGGAAGGGACAATGCAATGGCTCGTCGAGACTATCCAGGAAACCTGCTCTACGCCTCTGTGTCTGGATTCACAAAAGCCTGACGTTATCGCAGCGGGAATAAAGGTCCTCAACGCCAAGTCCGGAGCTATCCTCAACTCCACACCCCTGAATAAGAAGAGCGATGAAGAAGTGTTCGATAAATACATAGAGATGGCGGAGCAGGCCGGACCAAAAGCAAGCATCATCGCCTTGACGATGGACAAAAATGGTGTCCCTCAGGATATTGACACCCGTGTGGCAATAGCTGCAGAGATAGTATCAAAGGCGATGGAAAAAGGATTTGACACTCAGCGGTTGTTCATTGACCCTATTGTCCTGCCGGTCAAAGTGCCGAACGCCCAGGTTCAGCCCGGCAATATCTTAGCTGCGATGGACCAGATAAGACTGCTTGCGGACCCACCTCCACACATGACGGTGGGGCTGTCAAATATCTCACAAGGAGCAGCGGAAAGAAGCTTGATAAATCGCGTATTTCTCGCCATAGCTGCTTCGCATGGCTTGGATTCCGCTATTGCCGATGTGCTCGACGAAGCTTTCATGAACGTCGTTGCCACTACTGAGATGCTAATGAACAAACAAATATATTCTGACTCCTTCGTTAAGGCGTACCTCTCGGCAAGCAAAGCCTGAATGGAAACATATATAAAAGTCACAGAAAGAAAAGTAAAACACGAAGAAATATAGCGGAAAAAGTGCATAAGGGCATAGGTGCACAAGAACACTTATGACGGAGGCACTTATGACTGCTGTACTCTTGTTATAGATAAATTCCTGACCCCTTTCTCAATTCGACTCACCGGCGATATAGATTACATCACAAACGCCCACAACCTGGCGATGGTGGCGCTGACCTCGCGTATGCAGCACGAAAGAAACTATGACGACGCCCGCCTGGCAAAGAGCAATATTACAAAACGATTTGACATCGACCCAGAGAGAGTGCAGATGAAATGGGTTATGGACTTCTGTGCCCAGGCCCTGCGCAACATCACCATCGGCAAAGGCGGAACTGGTAAGACAAGTATTGTAGCTTCATTTGCAGGTCTTGTAAAAACGGCTGTGCTGGCAGATTGCGATGTTGATGCTCCGAATAAAGGAGAACGCAGGGAGAAACTTAAGTTTTGACATAGAACTTGTAGTATGCGAGCATTGTTTTCACCCCAGAGTCCGACGAACAGCATTTTGCTTTATAGGCGATTTTGAGCTTTTGACAGCCTTATTGGCGCCTTGGGCAGGGTGTGCAAAAAAAAATCGAAAAAACTTTTTTTTATTTGATTTACAGCCGTATGCCGATAAACTCTTGAGATAGTCGGTAGGTTTATGTGGAGTTGGTGCCGGAAAACTGGCGCCGAGTACCAAGAAAGGTAAGGTAAAGGTTTTTTAAGGAGATGAGTATGAAGAAGAAAGGAATTTTACTGATTGCCGTAATCTTGTTGAGCACAGCAGGTCTTGTCCATGCCCAGGAAGGCAAGCTGACCGGAAGCGTCGACGTGACATATTTGAGCAAGTATGTCTGGCGAGGCTTCGACATTTATGACGACAAGAGCGCAATCCAGCCGTCCATCGACCTGGATTTGTATGACACAGGTTTTGGAATCAACATCATGGGTCACAGGGCCAATTCAGACGAGTTCGAAAACCTTGAGCGGTGGGATTACACGTTGTACTACAATAATAGTCTCTTTGAAGACGAGGTTTATGCTACAAACTACAGAATTGGCTGGGTCTACTATAACTATCCGGATAACTCCAGTCATTCCAGGAGAAGCATCGACCTGCAGGAATTGCACACGATTCTCTGGTGGCCCAAGATTTGTCCCGCTGGTGTAATCCCGAGCTACGCCATTATTAAACTGTGGCCGCACAGCAGTGGTTCCGCCGTTGGAAGCAGGTCCGGCACAACTGGAACCGCCTCCGGTTTCTTACACGTTTTCATGCTTGACTACCCCTGGACCGTGCAGACTGAAGGATTACTACCCGGCACCACAGAGCAGGTGGTGAACTTGCACACGGAATTCGTGTACAACGATGGTGTTGGTGCTGTCGGCCAAGACGTTGACCAGGATTGGTCACATATGGTCTTGGGCACCTCGACAGAGTTCGACCTCGGCAACAATCTTGCTCTCACTCCTGGCGTATATCATCAAATAACATTCGATGATTCGGTAAATAACGACAAGGATGAAACCTGGATCAGCGTGGGTATGAAATACAGATTCTAAGAGCAGTAGTTTCTATGTTAAAAGAAAGGCCGGTCTGGAAAAACCGGCCTTTTTTTTCGACCCCGCGCCAGCTAACAACGCGCGAGATTATCTCTTAGAGGCTCTAACAAAACCCAGTTTGTCATTTCGAGCGAAGCCGAGAAATCTATTAGAATGGCTCCGCGAAGCGGCTCCTTGTATTCGAGTCGGGTTTTGTTAGAGTGCCTTAATCTAAATCACGCATCGTCCGGCAAATCTGGCTGCTTCAATCAGAGCTTTCTTGGCATCAGCTTCTCTTAACTTGCTCAACGCTGCAATCGCCTTTGCAACAAATTCCTGCGCTCGGTTATGCGCGTATTCCAAACTGCCATTCGTTCTTAGCATCTCCACGAGAACCTCCCTGTTGCCTCCCCGGTTGCGCACTGCGTATTGCGATTTTTCCCCGTGACCAACCGTACTACACGCTTGAGAGAACAAATCTATAACCGCGTTTCTTTCACCATCGTCCACTGTTCTTAGCAAATGTATTACAGGCAGCGTCGGCTTGTTCTTATCAACATCACGACCGAGTGTTTTGCCCGCCTTGTTTTCATCGCCTGTTATATCCAGTAAATCATCGGTAATCTGGAACGCGATGCCTAGATTCGTGCCAAAGTCCGCAAGTGCACAAACCTCATCTTCACTTGCCCCGGACATAAGCCCGCCAAGCAAACAACAGCTGCCAAAAAGGCCGGCGGTTTTTTCGGTTATTATCTCGATATATTCGGCTTCGCTCAACTGCCAGTTGTGCCTTTGAATTACCTGCCTCAATTCACCTCTGCACGTTCCAACAGTAGCCCCGGCGATTATGCCGGTAACTTCAAGCTCCAAATCGGCGCACATTTCAAAGACCTTGCTCAATAAAAAATCGCCCAACAACACAGCCGATTCATTGCCCCACAAATTATTCACCGTAGGGCCGCCGCGTCGTTGCTCTCCCTCATCGATAACATCATCGTGCAATAGTGCGGCGTTGTGAATCATCTCAATAATCGCCGCAACACGAATGTGCTTGTCCGTGACTGCGCCAAACAGGGCGCCGGAAAGCAATAAAAGCCCGGGCCGAAGCATCTTGCCGCCGCAGTTACTAAGCTGTCCGGACAATCGGCTCAACCACGCTTCGTCAGGACAGTCAGCTACTTGCTCATCAATCAGCTTTCTTACGTGCACCAATTCATCCTTGATAAGTCTAAAAGCAGGAATACTTCTCGGCAGGTTATCAACAGATATGTCAGTATGACTGGGTGACTGCATTAGGCTTGGCGTTCAGCAATTTCCGATTCTTGATTTAGCATCTTCCAATCGTCGATAGACAATTGGAAACCGAGAATCATATCTGCCGACTATTTCTCCTTTCCGTGGGCGTACTTGAAGAACTTTTTCCCCATCAGTTTTGTGATAGGCCCGGGCTTGCCGTCACCGATAATCCTGCCGTCAATCTCGACGATACCGATGACCTCGGCTGCCGTGCCCGTAAGGAAAAACTCATCGCAAACATACAAATCAAATCTCGTAAGATTTTTTTCGACCACTTCAAGATTTTCTTCCTTGGCCAGCTTGATAACGACACCTCGTGTTATTCCGCCGAGTGCGCCGGCCTGAACCGGCGGCATGTAAATCACACCGTTTCTTACGATGAAAACGTTGTCGCCGGTGGCCTCGGCAACGTACCCTTCGTGGTTATACATAACCGCTTCAGGCACGTCGTTGTCCAGCGCTTCAATCTTGGCCAATATGTTGTTTAAGTAATTTAAGCTCTTAATCTGCGGTGGAATCGCCAGCGGATGATTGCGAACCGTCGTCGCACTGATTACCTTCATCCCCTTTTCGTAAAGCTCCTCGGGATAGAGCTGAATATTATCAGCTATGACAAATAGCCTTGAATCTTCGCACTCAAAAGGATTCAGTCCCAGAGTTCCCACCCCGCGGGTAACCACCAGTCGAATATAACCGTCAATAACGCCGTTAGCTTCAACGGTTTTTTCAACCGCCCTGATGAGCTTACTCTTGCTCATCGGAACCTCAAGGCGAATCACCTTGGCCGATTCATAAAGCCGTCTGATGTGTGCTTCAAACTCAAATATCCTGCCGTTATAAACACGAATACCTTCAAAGACCCCGTCGCCATAAAGCAGGCCATGGTCAAAAACGGTTATCTTCGCATCGGCCTCATCAACCAGCTTGTCGTCAAGCCATATCTTCAGTGCCATAAGAAAACTCCAAAGCTAAAAACTAAAAGCAAAAAGCGGTGGTCTAAGACTCAAAACTTTTGAACCCTACGCCGCGTGATTTACATCGTTCGTCCCAGGTTTTACGCTTTCTGCTATCTTATCTTCCCATCGGCCAACGTTATTATCCGCTCAGCCTTTTGTGCGATTCTTTCGTCGTGGCTTACCATCACAATCGTTTGGCCGCCTTTATGCAATTTTTCAAAGACGCTTAGAATACCATTTCCCGTCGCAGAGTCAAGGTTTCCTGTCGGCTCATCAGCCAAAAGCAGCCTCGGCTCATTCATCAAAGCCCTCGCGATAGCTACCCGCTGCCTTTCGCCGCCGGATAGCTGATAAGGCTTATGCCGCTCCCTTTCGCTCAAACCAAGCTGCCCGAGCAATTCTCTGGCCCTGCTTTTCGCCAACTGCCGACTCGCAAGCCACCCAATCACGCCCTTGCCTGCCATCGCCGGTAGTATTACATTTTCTAATACATTTAATTCGTCCAGTAAATGATAGAACTGAAAAAGAAATCCTACCATTTTGTTGCGGAACCTGTTCAATTGGG
Source organism: uncultured Pirellulales bacterium (assembly GCA_964582985.1). Lineage (GTDB taxonomy): Bacteria > Planctomycetota > Phycisphaerae > Sedimentisphaerales > Anaerobacaceae > CAZQYB01. Next base: position 12,728 of record CAZOUM010000034.1, read on the forward strand.
ACCCGCTGAATCGGCTCAAGTCCTGGCCTTCAAACCTCACAATACCCTTGTCCTGCTTATCCAACGCCCCTAATATGTGCAGTAGCGTACTTTTCCCGCTGCCCGAGGCACCCACTATCGCGACGAACTCGCCTTTTCTCACGCCCAAATTCACGCCCGTGAGCACCCGGACTTCCGCTGTGCCCATCCGATAAGATTTGTGGACTCCTTCAGCCTCTAACAGAAAATCATCCTTGCTCATAATCGGCTCACTTGCAAAGTCTCGATCGGCCTCAACCGTGCCGCCTGCCAGCTCGGTACCAACGCACCAGCCAAACAGGCAAATATCGCTGAAACGACAATTACCGCCAGGACGCCAAACTCCATCTGGTTGGGAATATCTTCTATAACAAAAATTGTCCTGTCCCATAACTGAAATCCAAAATGCTCAAAAAGCCAGTCTTCTATCCGGTTGATACGTACCAGGAACTGCCATCCACCAAGCACACCTATAACCGAACCCAAAACCCCCACCAGAAAGGAAAAACCCAGAAACAACTCCAACACGTCACCGTTTGAAGCTCCGATGCTTTTCAATATCCCAATGTCCTTACTCTTGTGGCTTACAATCATATAAAAGACAACAAAAATAACAAAAACTGTTATAATCCCAATCATCCCGAACGCCGCCATCATCATAATGTGCTCTTTTTCCACCGCGGCGATGACTCCCCGCTTATACCCTTTCCAGCTTTCGACCCTCACGTTATTTAGCAAATCCGCCAGCTTCTGGTCGCTTTTTTGGACCTTAAACTCTCTCCATAATTGTGCTGTTCTTTCACAGCCCGCTTGCAGTCTCACATCAGGCCTAAACTTTATGTGGATAGCACTGACTCTTTTTTCGGCGCCACCCATACCGCAAAGTAATTGCGCATCCTCAAACCCAACATATACAAACACCCCGTCCACCTTCGCCAGCCCGCTGTGAGAATTATCACTATAATAAAAAGTCTTTGTATTGACCAGTCCCAGACCCACCTTGACCAGTGCGCCTCTGGCCGTTAAAGGAAAACAACTGACCGTGTAAGAATAACTCGGCACGCTCGGAAATTGATTATACTGCCCATATTTGTCTCGGCGAAGTACCTTGTCTATCCCAGCAATACACCCCGGTAGATTAGCATCGTAAGCCGGCACAAACGCTTTCGAAACATCGTCTTTGCGGTAATGAAGTGTCTTACCAAAACCCGTGGCCATGCTGTGTCTAACAGGGTCAACCCCCATAATCTCTGCGCCCTCATTCCAGTCCGACCCCCCATAGGTCAGGAGCGCGTAGCTTTTAATTACCGGCGAAACTGCCTCAACGATACTCTCGGCATCGAGAATCTTTATGAATTCCTCATAATAAGCAAAGCCCACCAAAGAATCACTGCTGATAATACAATCACCCACCCAGTCGTGATTCTTAGCCTTGAAATCACGCACCAACCCTGTCATAACGGTCATCACAACGACAACCATAAAGACGCAGAGTCCGACCGCCAGCACCGCAAGATAAGTTATGCGCCGTTTCACCAAATACCTGATTGCAAGAATAATCTTATACACTCTTACTCATACCGAAGGATTTCAACCGGTTTTGTTCTTGCCGCCACTATTGCCGGCACCAGTGCTCCGACAGCAGCGGCAACAATGGCAAAAAAAATAATCCAGCAGGTCGCGCCTATATCTAACTCGTTGGGAATCTTTTCAAAGATATACGTACTGCTTTTCCAAAGCTTGAGCCCGAAGATTATTCTAATCCATTCTTCGATAGTATTTATATTCTTTGTTACAACATATCCCAGCGCCGCACCGAGACCGGAGCCGACTATTCCGACACAAATGCCAAAGCCGATAAAAATTAGTGCTACTGAACCGCTTGCTGTCCCACAACTTTTTATTATTGCGACATCCTTTTGCTTTGTCATCACGACCATATAGAATATGCAGAATATCAACAGCACCCCGACCGATGAGATCACCCCAAATATCAGCATCAGAACCGCCGCTTGCTTGCGCAGCTCGGTAACAAACCATTCCTGTACCTGCTTCGATGTTTCCAAAACAAGATTCGACGCGGAGTACTTGGGCAGATACTCAGCCGCAAATCCTTCCCACACCTTGCGGACCGGCCCCAGCACAAGTTGCGGCTCAGTTCCGTCAGCCACTTTTATTTGTACCTCTTCATAAGGAGGCCCGGTCCGTCCTCCTGCATCCGTCTTCAACGCCCGCACCTGCTCAATTGGTAGATAAACACTCTGGCTGTCCAACAAATACATACCCGTAAAAACAATATCGGCAGCTCTAAATGTCAAGACCCGGCGCTTAAAACGCTGTTTTGTTTTGCTGCCGGCCGTATCTTCTTTATCAACAGCCACACCCGTAGTAACAATAACCTCTTTGCCGAACCAACCGTTTATCTGCTCAAAGTCGTACTCATCCGTCTGCTCGTCCGGCTTGCCCAGTACGCCGATACCTACAAAACCTCCTCTTCCATCCGGATAGTCTGCCATTAGAAAGCTCGGCAGTCCGGGTGCGTCCTTTTGCCTCAACAGTGATTTTTTTAAACCGGTTACTTGTGAATGCGTACGAGGGTCAATTCCCGAAATGTTGACCGCTCGGACATTCCCTCGCCCAAGATGCAACAAACCATAAGTCCGAAGAATCGCTGTGGCAGCCTCCACCTCCGGCAGCGACTCAAGGCGCCCGAGAAGCTGCCTATGCTCAGGGATTGGAACCCTCGCATAAAGATATATATCCCCGAAAACTTCCTCGCCGGTCTTCTCAATAGCAGCAATAAAACCGCTGAAAATGCTTGCGACAACTATTAGCAGTGCAACGGAAAGAGCAACTGCGACAATACTCAAAAGCACGATTTTTTTCTTACGCAGATATCGCAGCCACAGAAAAAATTTCAGCATCTCATGTCCAACCAATTCATTCTGGGGCAGACTTTAGAAGTGGAAACAGAACTACGTCACGAATACTCGTCGCACCGGTCAGGACCATAACTAATCTGTCAATCCCGATGCCCAGGCCGCCGGCCGGCGGCATACCATATTTCAATGCTGTTATATAATCGGCGTCCATTGTCGCCAGCGACTTTTCCTGCCCACGAAGCTGAACCAGAAAATTCTCATATTGTTTCGCTGGGTCATTTAGCTCCGTATACGCGTTCGCCAATTCAATTTTGCCCACAAACAGCTCAAACCGCTCGGCATACTCAGGCTCATCCTTCTTGCACTTGGCCAGCGGGCAAAGCCCGGCCGGATAATCCATCACAAATGTCGGATTGACAAGATTGTTCTCGACTGTACCTTCAAACACTTCGTTGATAACAATCGCATCGTCCATATTAGCTTCATCAAGCTCAAGCTCCCTCGCTTTTGCCCTGATACCGTCGATGTCACCTATATTACACCCGCTGTACTCCTTCAGCAATTCTGCATATCGAGCCCGACGCCACGGCCGGGTGAAATCAATTGTCTCTCCCTCGAACTGTACCTGCTTTCCCTCGCAGTATTTTTCCACCAGCGTAGAGATAAGCTCCTCCGTTAAATCCATCACAGAAAAGTAATCGCCGTAGGCTTGGTACAATTCCAGCATTGTAAATTCCGGATTGTGCCGTCTGCTCAAACCTTCATTGCGGAAGTTGCGGTTTATCTCGAAGACCTTCTCCATCCCGCCAACCAGCAGTCTCTTCAGAAACAGCTCCGGTGCAATCCGCAAAAACAAATCCATATCCAGACTGTTATGATGCGTTATGAAAGGCTTTGCAGCCGCTCCACCCACTATCGTCTGCATCATCGGCGTCTCAACTTCCAAAAAGCCACGTGCCCGCAGAAATTCACGAATAGTCGCGATGATGTCACTGCGCCTCTTGAATCGCTCCATCACCTCAGGATTTGCCCACAAATCCACATATCTCTGCCTGTAGCGACGGTCGACATCTGAAAGGCCGTGAAACTTCTCCGGCGGATGACACAGACACTTACTCAACAGCGTCAGGCCCGTATCCAACACCGGGTCGGCCCATATAGTAATCTCACCCGTCTTGGTCATTCCCAAACGCCCACCAGCGCCGATTACGTCACCAAGGTCGAGCAATTTAGCAAGTGACCACTGACCGCCGAGCAGTTTCTTGCTCAGGCCAACCTGGATAGCCCCGCTCCAATCCCGCAGAGTAATAAAAACCAGCTTTCCAATGTCCCTGAACAGCACAATTCTGCCGGCACATCTGGCCTTCTGCATCTCGTCGCCGTCTTTGAATCTGCTCTTGATGGAGCAGGCACACTCAGTGTCGTCGTATCTGACCCCATAAGGCTCGATACCCAATTCCTTAATACGGGCCACTTTCTCCTGCCTCTGCCGTTCGAATTGGCTCACTTCCGAATTTGTCAAATCCCCATATCCCTAAAACTAAAAGAGCTAAAAACCTGTTGAATTTGGCAGCTCACAGCTTCTTGCTTTTGACTCTCTCCTGAATCAATTTGCTCTTGACAACCAAAACGCCGACCGCCAGGTGCGGGTCGGCAGCAAGGGTCTCCTCTATCGTATGTTTTTTCAATTCCGCCCCACTGGTGTCTTCGTGGCCGGCTTTTACCAGAATATTATTCTGCCTCTGCACCCTCGTCATTTTTCCAAGTTCGTCACTTATCAAATACATCTCAATATTCGGCCCAATACCCCAGTCTTTTCTGCCCTGTTTCTTCATTGCCTCCTTGGTCTCAACTCTTTGACCTGAGGGTAAGTGATAATACGCCATCGTATACTTCAATTGCGCCCCCCCGTCGGGATACGGCGTTATCCCCTGAACGCTGCCTTTGCCCTGAGTTCTTTCCCCAACCAGAACCGCTCGGCTGTGCTCCTTATCCTGCAAAGCCCCGGCAACTATTTCAGAGGCGCTCGCAGAATAACGATTTATAAGTATAACGAGCGGATAATTCGGATGCGTACCTTTCTTCTTCGCCGCGGAATAAGTCCACACGAACCGAGGTCGCGTGCTCACAATTGTACCTTCAGAAACGAATTTGTCCGTCACCTCAATTGCACTGCTTAAAAGCCCACCAGTATTGAACCGCAAATCTAAAATCAGTCCCTTAAGTCCCTCTTCCTCAAGCTGTTTCAGTACTTTTTCAAGGTCTGAGACGCTTTTTTCAGAAAAGCTTGTGATACGCACATACCCGATTTTCTCCTGCTCATCAATCATATGCAGCCAGTTGCCTGTTTCGGTCCTTTGCCAGCCTCGTATCGTTGGAACAGTTATCTTCGCTCTGGTTATGGTAATATCCTTGGTCTGCTCCTCACCCGGGTGCTTTATCGTCAATCTCACTTTTGTGCCTGCACGACCGGTAATTCTCCGAACCGCGCACATAAGCGTCATGTCCTTCGTTGCATCTCCGTCAACCCCTTCTATCACGTCCCCGGCATCAAGACCGGAATTGTAAGCAGGTGTGTCAGGCAGCAGGCTTAGTACCGTCAGCAGACCTCTCTGCTTCGTAATCTCCACGCCAATACCTGAAAACTCGTTGGTCAGCGACTTTTCAAAATCCTTAGCCTGCGCAGGCCAAACCATATTCGTATAAGGGTCAAGTGAGGACAACGCCGCTTCTGCAAATTCTGTAATCAGCATCCCGCTCGGCAATTCCAAGGTCGTCAAGTTTAGTGCGATTACCTTCTCAAAAACATCAACAAACTTGTCCTTACTAATAACGGTAAGCGACTGATTAATCTCACTCGAAAGTGCCGCCAAAGCCGAAGAGCACGCCGAGAGCTTCTTGCCATACTTCTCACCAAGCTCCACGCCTAATGCGTCACGCACAGCGCTTGACCCTCTAATCACCTCTGCCAGCAGCTCGCAGCGCCTGATTGCTTTGATTGCCATTTCACGATAATCAACAGCATTGACGTAATTGAAATTCAGAACGTCAATGGCCCGAACAAACATCTGCTTCTCCACTTTATCGTAACGTTCTTTGCAGCTCTCACACGGACTGTCCTGAAAAGATATCACGAGGCCGGCCTTCTCCAAAAGCTGCTCTGCGTAATCCGAATACTCCTGTTTGTTCGGGTCAATCGCCACCAGCCACCAGTAGTAATCCGTGTATGCATCAAGCCACTTGCCGTCCAGGTCGTATTGCCTGCCTTTGGTCTTGGCCTTTTGAATAATTTGCTTCACAAACGAATCGGACAAAAGCTGCTTTTTCTGCTGTTCATTTGCAGAATCACCCACGCTGGCTATAACCGAAAGGACTTTTGGAATGTTGTTTACATCAGGTCGTTGTTTGTTCGGGTCACCGGCCTTCTGTTCCACCCCGCCATTTCCCGCCGCTGCTCTATACTCTTCCAGCTTCGCCAGCTGCTTCTCATACGCAGCCTGGCGGGTCGACTCTCTTTTTTCTTCTACGGCCTCATACTTGGAAACTATGGTTGCCAGTTCAGCAATCGCCGTACTTTTCGATTGACTGCTTCCGCCGAGCAGCTCTTGGGCGGCAGCAAAATCACCTTCATATATCGCCGAACAGACCTGCTCAACTTGGCTGGTCGCCTCGCCCGCAACTGGTGCAGAAACCAGGTTTGGCTTTCCGGCAGCCCCAGAGTCCGCTGCAGGAACACAAGTCGGCCCCGGAAAAATCAAAAACCATAGCGTAAGAATTAAAATCCTGGTTTTCGAATTACAGCTTCGCATTTCTCGTCTTGTGTTTCCCGGACTTTCCCTTATATACATTCGGCCGCCTTTCCGGCGCAGCCCAAAATGTGCAGCTTATGCTTAACCATGTCCTTAATAGCTTCCCTGCCCGGGCCGAGGTATGTACGCGGGTCAAACTCAGCAGGCTTTTCGGCAAAAACCTGCCTTATCTTGGCCGTCAGCGCCATCCGCAAATCAGTATCGATATTAACCTTGCAAATCGCCAGCTTCGCTGCCTTGGCTATGGCCGACTCCGGCACCCCCATTGCGTTAGGCATATCACCGCCGTATTTGTTAATGAGGTCTTTGAACTCCTGCAGGACGCTGCTCGAACCGTGCATAACCAGCGGGAAGCCGGGTAGCTTCCGTCCTATCTCTTCTATTACGTCAAACGCCAGTTTTGGTTCAGTCTTGAACTTATAGGCGCCGTGACTCGTCCCACAGGCCACCGCCAGCGAATCGCACTCTGTCCTTTCCACGAACTCCACCGCCTCCTCCGGGTCCGTAAGGTGCTTGCCTATATCATCGGCGGCCACGCCGACCACATCCTCCTCGATACCGCCCAGCTGCCCCAATTCAGCTTCCACACAAACACCCTTGTCGTGTGCATATTCGACCACCTGCTTGACGGCTTTAACGTTCTCCTCAAACGGCTGCTTCGAAGCATCTATCATCACCGAAGTGAAACCCTCGTCGACAAATTCTTTGCAAGTCTGGAAATTGTCACCATGATCCAGATGTATCGCAATAGGAATGTCCGGATTTTCCTCAACCGCCACATTGATAATCCCCTTTAAATAGCCGATACTCGCATAAGCACGAGCTCCTTTGGATATCTGCAGGATAAGCGGCGCCTTTTCCTCAGCTATGGCAGATATGATACCCTGGGTGATTTCCATATTATTCACATTGAACGCGCCGACCGCATAGCCGTTCTTGTAAGCCATCTCAAACATCTTTTTCGTACCAACCAACGCCATAATAATCTCCTTAAATCATCTCAAATCAAAATTAACCCTGACAAAATTCCTATCGGCAAAATAACCAAATGAAGTTTCTATTTTATAATTTATCACAAGTCAGGCACCACGACCTTCTAAAAGCCCGGCATGCCGCCCAGCCCCATATATCTTCTCGGCCCAAACGCCAGCTCACGCACACCCTGAGGCCAAATGCTGAAAACAATCCCGTGCCTCTTCAGCGACTCATCCGCACTGTAAGTAAGACCCCAATACATCCTGTGATATCGCCTCAGAAGCGCTATATCGCTTCGTATAGCTGCACCGTAGTCAAAATCAAATTGCTGCGAAAAAACAATCGTATAACGAGGGTCAAGCACATAAGTTGCCGCAAAAGTAAAGGCATTCGAGCCCTTCTCACCAAAATCATTGTTAATTCGCCTCAGATACCTGCTTCCTATATAATAACTCAAATTAGGCCATCGCAAATGTGAGAAACCAACATTCATCTGCTGCACCACCCCGCTCTGCAAATCATAATTCATATCGCTCAATATTGCAGTAGTATCGCTAACACGCCACACATAGTCGGCACCAAAGTAATTACGCCTCGGCCCAAACCTGCTGCTGCTGCGCCTTTTATCCAGCGGAATAAACGGATTGTTCCAGATGAAACGGTCCGGGCCAGGCCCCGACACGCTCGGGTCATCAGTATTACCAACCCACGTAACGTCCGTATCCAGCCGCATCCAGTCAACTGTTCGCTGCTTCGCGCCGCGTCCCCGCCTGGTTTGCAGCCGCTGGGAAAGACCTATGTTCAACGTATCACGCTGCTCAACAACCGAGTCGCTTTCGGTAAAAGTGACGACCGTCAGGTACGGCCTTACGATATGCCGTAATTCGTTCAAATCCCAAACTCGCGATTTGACATTCGGATAAACCTTCCAGAATGGTTGTAATGACACCCGCGTGCCGACTTCACCAAACCAAACATTATCCTCCCTTGGCTTTGTCGAGCCGTCAATATGGGTATAGAACCCACTGCCGTCTTCAAAACCGTATGTCCCCGCCACAAATGGCACCACCTTCACACGACCCACAGTCAACGGCATATCAAGCTCCGCCCTTTCAGACATATATGTAAAGAACGGCTCCGAAACCCCCTTCGTAGTCGTACGCTGGCGGTATCGACTGACCTGACTGTCACTATAGAATGTCAATTTATCGTCAAAAATCGATTGACCTGCTAAGTGATACCCAACCGTCGGCAGCTCCTCCAGCTTACTGACAAAGTCATTTATCCGCACTTTGCCCAAAATCGAAAGGCCCCAGTTGTCCTCAATGCGCTTCAAATGAATGAGCGTCTCCTGCGATTTGCCGACATTAAACTCACTGCGATAATAGCCCTCTATAAAATTCTCATCGGAAGCGTAACTGACCTCCGTCGTAAGCTGCCAGCTGTGGGGCAGAAAATGCCTGTGCTGCCAGAAAAACCGTCCGCGAAGCTCGCGCGGCGGCTTAAGGTTTCTTCGGCTATCGTGCCGGCCAAGGTCATCATAGCCTGAATCACGTATGATGTAAGCCAACATTCTGCCGAAACAATTCTCTCGTACGTAGTCAATCTCTGCACCCGTGCCGACCCCGCGCTTGCCGTAATAGTCCAGTGCAAAGGTGCTGTCCACCCCCTCCGGCTCTCGCAATCCCAACAGCCGGGCCAGGTACCATCGCGTCTCAACAAGCGTCCCCCAATCGCTGTCGTGACCGGCATGTATGCTTTTGAGCGGAATGTCAGACCTTTGCAGGTTAGTGCGCAAATAAGGCCAACGAAAAACCGTTTTACCATAAACCTTCAAACGGATGTCACGTAGCTCCGTTTCATAGCTGCTGTCGGTAAGCTTCTTACCCCGCGCGTCCACCGGCGTCGTATCGGTGATAACCGCACTCGCTACATTAAGTAAAATCTGAGGCCGGTGAAACTCACTGCTTGTCATCGTGGCGTTTTCCGCAGCGAATTTGTTTTCCGCTAACTGCCGCATCTCCGCCGCCCGAAAATAAATTGGAATCCCACGCCTTAGATCGAAACTCCTCATCTCCGCGTTTATCGCAAGGGCCTTCTTCTCAGGAAAATCATAGTACATCTCATCGGCACGAATCGTCCGCGGTCCCTCTGTCATCACCACATCGCCCGACAAATAAACCCCTTGCACGCCTCCCGCCGCCAGCGAATCTTCCAGGCTGCCGCCACGCCCGGACCCTTCATTCGGCTCAGGTTGCTCGGCAGGAATAAATATTACCGCACTGTCAGCCTGCAGTTCCAGCAAACCGCCGGCCTCGTCCTGCTTTTGCGACATGTAAAACCTGCCGATTACCGTCCAAATATCTGTTCCGTCCGATGCCTTCTCAGACTCTAAACTCGGGCGAATTTCGCCGGCAGGCGATATATTAATCGGATACATAAACTTGGGCTTCTTCTCTTCCGGCTCAGCAGCTTCTTCTGGCGGCCCAACAGGTTTCTCAGTCGGCGGTTTTTCAATAACAACTTCCTCCGGCGGCTTTTCCTCCGGCGCCCACGTAGGAACACGAGCCTCCGTTTGAATAACAAACTTCCGCTTAGTCTGCTCAACTGCGGCAAGACCCTCTTTATAAAGCTCCCATCCGCGAGGGTCCTCAATCCTTCTTTTCTCCGCGGTCACAAAAACTTCGCCGCTAACGTCAAGCCGAACAACCATCGACTGACCTTTTTCGATTACCGCCTCGCTCAAACCCGCCCCCCTTGCACCTCGGCCTTTCTTAACCGATACATTGCCCTGCAGATAGACCTTTGACTCGTAATCAATCCGAATGCGACCGCGAGATTCAAGTCTGACGCTTTCCAGCCACACCACTGCATTGTCACTCGAAAATCGATTCGTCCCGATGGACATCGAGAATCCACCCCGGAAAACCAGAATATGTCCCCCGGTCGCCGGCTGATAGCTTACAAGCTCATCCCCCATCAGATACAAATCCAGCCCAACAAACCCACCGACCCGCGAACTGGAGACACCACCCTCCGCAGCCGGTCCACCACTTAGGTTAGCGGCCGGCAGCAAAACTAACATAGCCAAAACTAACAAGCTTTTATTTAGCATTACCACGTTCCAGGCTATGGCTTTTGGCAAGCATACAGTCCTTATTTATCTGCGGGTTTTACGGTTTGTCGCAAATTATAGCCGCTTCTACACGCAAAGCCAGCAAAAAAACCCACCCCACATTTTCTCCCTTCTCAATTCAAAATTCACTATCCCCTGAAATGCTGTCCGTTGAACGTCAGTCCGTTTGCAAAAGCAGAAATGGCTCTGCTTACCAGAACCAAACCTCTTTGGCTAACGCTTCCCAATTTCAACAAGCACCTCATATCTCCCGCTCTCGTCCACCTTCAATTTGCTGGGATACACCCGGCAGTCTTTCCTATCTACGCTGACGCTGTATTCCCCTTTCCAATTACAGTACAAGCGAGCGCATCCATTCCTGTCGGACTTTGCAGATGTGCTCTCATTACCCCTGTTAGATTTGAGCGTAACCTTAACACCGTCGACAGGCTCACTACTCTCAGCATCAACTACGAATACCTCGATTACCCCCTCTATCGTTTTTTCCAAAACAATTCGTACATCTTGGTCTCCACCTCTGCAGTCTTCGTATCTTCTCCTGTATTCCGGCTCAAGCGTAGCATGCACAGTTATGGACGCGCTCGTTACACCGTCAAGCCTAAACATTCCTTTTTCGTCCGTCGTCACCTTCTTCACACTAATCGGCTGCCCGTAGCCGTAACCGCCTACTGTTGCCCCGACAATCGGCTCACCGTCTTCATTAACTACAATTCCACAAACATACTTATCTGCAGTTCGCAAAACCAAATCACCAAAGTTGACATCTCCTTTGGCTCTTATATCTCGCCTGCAGAACTGGGAGTACCCTTTTGGCCTTCCGCTCATCACGTACCCGACGTTTGGGAAACCTTCAGGAAGTGCGGGTATTGCCGGTATTGCAAAATACCCGTTCGCATCACTGACATAATCTTTGCCATTGCTGTCTATTTTGCCCCACGGCAACCCCAAACGAATGGCTATATCCGGGATTGGATTCCCTTTCTCGTCGACAAAGCGACCCCCAAATGTCATCCCGGATTTCACCTCGATATGCAGGCTATCAAATTCCTCAGGGGCTATTATCAGGCCTGCAAGATTCCTGTCGGGGTCCCTTGCCATAATACCTTGCGAACGTATGCAGTCTTTTTGTAGCTCCCCAATTATCGACCTGCCTTGAGCATCAGTGGGCGCCAGATAACAACCGTCTCTACGCACCTGTGGTCGTATTCCTGCCACCGGTTCGCCCTCCACATCAGCTACACTAATCACTGTTCTTGCTTCGTCGCCCACCTCATACTCAAAAACCTTGGTCTCACCATCTTTCAGTTCTATTAACTTGGAACGGCGTTTATATTTGTCCGTCGATACCTCTGCCACATACTTGCAGGCTGGCAAGTAGAACCGGGCACAACCGTGATAATTCCTTAGTCCGTAATGCCACGTGGATATCCTTAACCGCGACGTCTTTTTGTCCATCACCATTTCTTTGTCGTAGTATGACTTTATATATTTGGCATCAGGTCTTATCGCAACCTCCGCTTCTGCCATCGGCTCATTAACCTCAACATCGATTACCACAATTTCCAGCACACCCCCTCTTGAGACTTCCACCTTACCTGTTATTGTTTTGCCTGCTTCAGCAAAAAAGCGGGATGGCACGGCTTTCCAGGTTCCTGCTTCCTCGTAACTTGATTTCGGTGACGTTACCAGGTAGCGTCCGCCGGCCAATCCCCCCATTTGAAAACTCCCGTCGCTACCACTTGTAAGCGACACAGTGTTCCCGGGATCAAAACGGTTTACGTTTATTTCTCCTCGAATCTCCAAATCTATGTTGCCGACTGCAGAGCCATTCGCATCCACCACGGTGCCTTCGATAATCGCTTCGCGCTGCAGAACAAGCGAAATGTCTTGCATGCCATCGACTATTTTCAACCCGGACCTGTGGTCTCCCTCTCTGCTCACAAGGTCAACCCAGCACAGCTTCGCATATCCATCAGCGGCGGCCAAAAGTTGAATCATAGCGCCGGCTGGTAAATTACTGAACTCAAACTCCCCTTGCTCGTTCGTGGTTGTAACCAGCCAGTCCACGGGGGCCATGCTGTAGAACGCGCTTTCACCGGTACTATCTTCCGCAACTAAAATTCCCCGAATCTCTGCCCCGGCTATTGGAACGTTCTCCTCGTTAACCGCCTGCCCCCTTATCCCGACCGCCTCAGCCAGCATGATTACACTGTTCGAATCGTCGTAACGACTCCATTGCTTCCACCCCAAGGAGAAACCATCTTTCTTGGCCGCAATTGTCACCTCACCCATATATGCGTCTTGTTTCAAATTCAATTCGAAACCCCCGTTGCTGTCCGTAGTGACCTCATCGATTACTTCGATCTTTGATGGTAAGTAATACGTCCCTCCGCCAGAAGATACAATTCCCTGAGCCTGGACCTGCGCTCCGGAAACAGGGCCGCCCAATCTGTCGAAGACCTTCCCGCGGCATTTTTGTTCCTCAAGAAGAAATCCCAATTCTTTCAGCCGCTTTCTCGCTTCTTCCAGTGCCTTTTCCAGGCTCTCAATACGCTTGAAACGTTGAACTTCTTCCCAATATTTCGAATCATTTGACATACGTAGCAGGAACTTGATGGTCTCTTCGTCCAGTTTGCTGATTCGCAATGGCGTCATTTCGTCTTCATCGGAAAGCGTCCCCTTGACTTCTCCATCTTCTATCGCTTTTCCTAAGGCTTCGTAGTTGGGCTGGTATATGCTCAGAATATTATTCTCTACCGTATACCGTTGAAGTATGCCTTTAAAATTGTGTCTTTGCTCGGACATCATTCCTGTGTCGTCCGCCTCGTTGACATCCTCGCCTGTTTCTTCAGCGATTTTGGCAACAAGTTTCCGTTGGGCCGCTTCAACGTCCTTATAATATTGTTCATAATTGAGCAGTAGGAACTTGTGCGGGCCGACCATCATCGTCTTTGCATGAATTGACGGCATCCGACCCATCTCGGAGGCGCCCATGACGGGCGTGTTTCGCGCTTCGTAGTAATCATCCGATTTCACAAACAAGAAGAATTGCCCATAGTCGGCGCCTTCTGCTCCGGCCTCTTTCCACGCGCCTTCCAAAGCCGGGTCTATGGTCCCCTTGTCCCAATATTCACCCATATCCTCGACTGGAATGCACCCCTTAGCCGCCAGCAGAACGGCTATCGAGAATATGGCCGCCGCAAGTACCTTTCTCACAACCATTACCTTTGACCCTCACAACAATCTGTTCTCAGAGTAATTCATTTACCCCAGTGCCCACAGATGGCTCCCTCTCTGCTGTCTACTACACTTCTTTCCTGTCAGTAATCCCTCTTTTAAACCATACACTACCCTAAATTTTCTAATCCGTCAACCCTGAAATCCCCCCCATCATTTATGACTCACCAATTTCCCCTTGCAAAAACCACCCTTTCTGCCTTAAAATCCTTATCTTTGGTAAGAGTAAAATGCGATACTATATTTAGCTCCCAAATTTATTTGGGGGTTCGTTTAGCCGTTGCCGACACGGCAACCCTACGAGAATCGAGCATCGAGAATCGAGCATCGAGAATCTAGAATCGAGCATCGAGAATCTAGAATCGAGCATCGAGAATCTAGCATCGAGCATCGAGAATCGAGCATCGAGCATCGAGCATCGAGAATCGAGTATGTTTGAATCTTTAACCGAAAAATTAAACTCAGTCTTCAGGTCGCTGGCCGGCCGGGGAAGAATCACTGAAGCCAACGTCTCCGATGCTATGCGCGATGTCCGCAAGGCCCTCCTCGAAGCCGACGTCAACTACAACGTCGTAAAGCAGTTCTGCAAAGACGTCACCCAGGCCGCCATCGGTGCCGAGGTCATAAAGAGCCTCCATCCCAGCCAGGTTATGGTAAAAATCGTAAGCGACGAGCTGACCAGACTGATGGGCCCCGTCGACACCAGCATCTATTTTGTCTCGCCCGGCCCAACCGTAATTATGCTCGCCGGTCTCCAGGGCGGCGGAAAAACCACAACCGCCGCAAAACTCGCCAAATACCTCGTCGAAAAAGGCAAAAGGCCACTTTTAGTCGCCGACGACCTGCGAAGACCAGCTGCCATCGAGCAGCTAATTGTCCTGGGCCGGCAAATAAACATCGACGTCTACAGTGAAGACAGCAAAGATTCCATAAAGCTCGCAAAAAACTCCGTCAGGCACGCCCAGCAGAACGACTACGATGTCGTCGTCCTCGACACAGCAGGCCGACTCCATATCGACGAAGAGATGATGACCGAGGTCGCAAACGTCGCCAGGACCGTTACCCCCCATCAGATATATTTGGTCTGCGACGCAATGACCGGCCAGGACGCCGTCAACTCAGCAAAAGAGTTCAACGAACGACTTGAGCTCGACGGCGTCATCCTTACCAAGCTCGACGGTGATGCCCGCGGCGGTGCTGCCCTCAGTGTCAAAGCCGTCACCGGAAAGCCCATAAAATTTATCGGTGTCGGCGAAAAGCTCGACAAGCTCGAAGAGTTCCACCCCGAACGTATGGCCGGCAGAATCCTCGGTATGGGCGACGTCGTGACACTCGTCGAAAAAGCCCACGAGCAGTTCGAAGCCGAAGAGGCAATGAAAATGCAGAAGAAGTTGGCCAAAGGCAGCTTCGGCTTTGATGACTTCCTAAAGCAAATGCAGGCCGTCAAAAAAATGGGCGGAATCAAAGACCTGCTTAAAATGATGCCCGGTATGGGCTCCCAGCTCGACGATATGGATATTGATGACGGCCAGTTCCGACAGATGGAGGGAATCGTTCATTCAATGACAACACACGAAAGACGCGAACCCGACATCATCGACTCATCACGCCGAAGAAGAATCGCCACCGGGGCTGGTGTTCAGCCAAACGATGTCTCCGGCCTCGTCAAAACTTTTAGACGCAGCCGGGATATGATAAAAGCAATGAGCGGCGGAAAGCTCGGCGGACTAAAAAGCCTCCTCTCAGGCGGATTCAATATGGACTCGCTTGGTGCGGCTATGTCTTCCGGCCGGAAAATAAAACAACGCTCGAAAAGAAAAAGGGTCGTAAAACGAAAAGGAAAAATCAAAAAACGCCGCTAATAATCCACCAGGAATGTTTAGCCACAAAATTTATTTGGGTGTTTTTCTCCGATGAAAAATTTAAATCGTCGCGATTTTCTGAAAGCTGCTGGCTTAACAGCAGCATCTCTGGCGATGCCCGGATGTCATAGTGATGGGTGGCAGCCTCAAGCTTTGCTTGGGGATGGCTCAGCCCCCAACTTCATTATTATCTTCTGCGACGACCTCGGCTATGGGGACCTCGGCTGCTTCGGTTCGAAACTACACCGCACGCCAAACCTTGACCGAATGGCTGACGAAGGTATGAAGTTCACGAGCTTCTATGTCACCAGCAGTGTCTGTACCCCGTCACGCGCCTCGCTCATGACCGGCTGCTACCCCAAACGCCTCGATATGCACCAGGACTCCCACGGCAAGTGCGTCCTCTTCCCCGTTGACAAAAAGGGCCTCAACCCCAACGAAATCACAATTGCCGAAATCTTGAAACGACGGGGCTACGCCACCTGCTGCATCGGAAAATGGCACCTTGGCGACCAGCCGCCCTTCCTCCCCACCCGCAGGGGCTTCGACTACTACTTCGGCGTCCCATATAGCAACGACATGGGCGTACGAAAAGAAACCAGCAATCCACCGCTGCCCCTCGTGCGAAACGAAAAAGTCATCGAAGCCCCCGCTGTCCAGCACACCCTCACAAAACGCTACACCGAAGAAGCCATCAAATTCATAAACAAAAACAGAGACCGGCCGTTCTTCCTCTACCTGCCTCACACCATGGTCCACGACCCACTCAATCCTGGCAAAGAATTCCGCGGCAAAAGTGCCAACGGCCTCTACGGTGACGCCGTCGAAGAAATTGACTTCTACACCGGCCAAATTCTAAATACCCTCAAAGACCTCGACCTCGACAAGAACACCTTCGTAATCTTCACCTCCGACAACGGCGCCAGTGACAGGTACGGCGGCTCAAACGCACCACTCCGCGGCCACAAAGGAACCACCTTCGAAGGCGGCATGCGAGAGCCCTGTATTATGTGGTGGCCCGGACAAATCCCCGCCGGAAAAACCTGTCACCAAATTGCCGTTACGATGGACCTGCTGCCCACCTTTGCGCTGCTTGCCGGCACACAACCACCCGCTGACCGAATCATTGACGGCAGGAACATCTGGCCCTTAATCTCAGCCAAACCGAAAGCTAAGTCACCACACCGGGCCTTCTACTACTACCAGATTGACCAGCTCCAGGCCGTCCGCTCCGGAAAATGGAAGCTCCACCTGCCTCTTACACCAAAAAAACGCCACTGGGGAAAACCCATCCCACACGCACCCCTGGCCCTCTACGACCTCGAAAATGACATCGCAGAGAAAAACAATCTTGCACAACACCACCCAAATGTGGTAAAACATCTGCTCGCTTTGGCCGAAGAGGCCCGCCGCGACCTCGGCGACCTCGACCGCAAAGGCGCGAACCTCCGACAGGCCGGCTGGGTCGAAAACCCAAAGCCGTTGCTGCTCACATCAAAGTAGGGCCTTGTCGAAGTAAAAGAAATTGCAAGAGCGAAAGGGGAACATAAAACGGCGGTAAACCAGAAAATCTCGATTGAACAGTACCTCGAGGAGGTCGCTCGGTTTGCTGACAGCAAATACGGCAAAATGGTCCGCAACCAGTTCAAGGATCTCAAAGGCAGCAGCGAATTGGCTATGCTCGCCGCCCCAAGCAGCGCCGAATTGGACCAATTAAAAAGGGCGGTCGCTATAATGACCCCCGAAGAAAAGCAAAACGCCGACGCCTTGACCGACGACCAGATACAAAAAATAGCCGTTGACGCCGATACAGATCCCGGTATATTTGCCATTTTCATTAACGGCTACGCATTACATTGCAAACGTGTTTCGTGATTCGCCGCGGCCAGTCACGGAAATTAATTATAAACGAGTAACGAAAGGAAAAATTATGGCAGTAAAACTAAGAATGACCAGGATAGGAAGACGGCATCGGCCGTTCTTCAGAATCAACGCCGTCGAATCCCGCACGCCCCGTGACGGTAGAATCATCGAAAAGTTAGGCCATTACGACCCAATCGAAAAAGACCCGGCCAAGCAGATTGTGCTCAATCGCGAGCGCGTAGAATACTGGCTCGCCCAGGGAGCAATCCCCTCCGAAACTGTTTCACAAATCCTGCTGCGCCAGGGTATAAAACATAAATACGCCGAAGAAAGCGCTGCGCGCCGCGCAAGAGCGAGGGCCGCAGCCCGCGCAAAAGGCAGGTTCTTCACGAAGGCCGAAAGAGTAGCCGCAAAAAAAGCTACCGACGAAAAAGCCAAGGCTGAAGCCGAAGCTAAGGCCGCCGAAGAAAAAGCTGCCAAGGAGGCAAAAGCTGAAGCCGAAAAAGCGAAAGCCGAAGCTGAAAAAGCAAAAGCCGAAGCTGAAAAGCCAAAACCCGAAGCTGAAAAACCAAAAGCCGCCCCCAAACCCACGAAAGAAGAACCAAAAGAAGTAAAAGAGCCTAAGACCGAACCTGTAGCCGAAGAAAAAGCACCCGAAGAAGCCAAGGCCGAGCCCGAAGCCAAAGAGCAGGTAGCTGAAGAGCCAAAGCCCGAACCTAAAGCCGAAGCACCAGAGCCAAAAGAAGAAAAGCCAAAAGCCAAAGCGCCTAAGAAAGCAAAGGCTAAAGCCGAAAAGCCCAAAGACGAAGCGCCTCAAGCCATAGAGGAAAAGCCCAAAGCTAAACCATCGAAGAAAAAGCCCGATGAAAAACCGCAGGCGGTAGAAGAAAAAGAAGAGGCAAAACCAGAAGCTAAGGAAAAGACCGAGAAGAAACCGAAGGCAAAAACCAAAAAGAAAACAGCTTCGAAAGAAGAGACGGACGCCAGTGACACGGATTGATGTACTTACCCTCTTTCCAGAGATGTTCCAATCGCCCCTGAATCACTCAATATTGAAGAGGGCTCAGGACGCCGGTATAGTTGATATCGTTCTCACCAACATAAGAGATTTCGCAACTGATAGTTATAACAAAGTCGACGACAAGCCCTACGGCGGCGGCCCCGGTATGGTTATGATGCCCGGCCCTGTCTTCGACTGCTTCGAACACGTCGAAAAGCTCGCCCCCGAAAAGGGCCGCGTCATCCTGCTAACACCCCAGGGACAAAAGTTCGACCACTCAAAAGCAGTCGAGCTTGGCAAAGAAGAGCGTCTGATTTTAATTGCCGGCAGATACGAAGGATTTGACGAGCGAATCCGCATCGGCCTCGACGCCGAGCAAATTTCAATAGGCGATTACGTCCTAAGCGGCGGTGAGCTCGCTGCTATGGTAATCATCGACGCCGTCGTCAGATTATTGGCCGGTGCCCTCGGCGACCAGGACTCCCCCAAAGATGATACTTTCAGCGAAGGTCTCCTTGAATACCCCCAATATACCCGGCCGGAAGTCTTTCGCGGAATGAAAGTCCCGGACATCCTCATGAGCGGCGACCACGCCAAAATAGACCAGTGGCGACGCACCCAGGCCCTCGAAAGAACAAAAAAATACCGCCCGGATTTGCTAAAAGACCACGATTCTTGAAAAAGTACTTGTCTTCGCCGCAGAAACTCGTTAACATCTCCTGTTTGTTAACGACCGTACGAAGGAGAAAACAACGTGAAAACGAAGTTGCTTGATGCTGTTGAAAGCAAAAGCCTTAAAAAAAATATACCGCATTTCGAAATAGGCGACACGGTCGACGTGCGCTGCAAAATCAAAGAAGGCGACAAGGAACGCATTCAGATATTTACCGGCACCGTAATTGCACGCAGAGGCCGCGGCATAAACCAAACCTTCACTGTCCGCCGAATTGTAGGCAACGAAGGTGTTGAGCGAATCTTCCCCATTCATTCACCAAACGTCATCGATGTCCGACCAATCCGAAGCGGAAAAGCAAGGCGCGCAAAACTCTATTTCCTCCGCAAGAGAACCGGAAAGGCCGTAAGACTCGCTCATCGACACAGCGAACACACCGTCTCCAAATAGCCAAACACGAAGCACAAAACAATATCAAATAACCCGAAGGGCAGAGTTCCGAGGGCTTGACCGTGGGTGAATGAGTAGGCGG
>CAZOUM010000035.1:0-32495 GCA_964582985.1 uncultured Pirellulales bacterium
TAAGTAAGATTGTATTTTCGCAGCTTGCTTATCCCGTGAACAAAATCATCGCCCAGCATGAACTTGTCATCCGGCTCATCGTGAACCACGTGACGCACTCCGCGCAGCCGCGGATGATAACAAAAACGCTGCAATTGTAGTTCAAGCTGCGGGCTGCGAAGGTCAACCCAGCCGACCACCCCTTTGATGAACGAGTTCTCGTCAGCCAGCCGAAGCAGCCATTCCGTTTCCTCAAGACACTGACGCGCCTGCACGCTGATTGTTCCGTCTATTCCCGTTTTCTTTAGTAGGGGGGCAAGGTCTGCCGGCAGCCGGTCGCACTTGAGCTTCTCCATTCCCGGCCCCATCCAGCCGTACTCGCGCTCATTGTACTCCCAAAAGTGCTGATGCGTATCTATCCTCATTTGCTTTTTTACTTCTTCATTTCTTCGCTTCGTTCCATACCCAGCGTCCGCTTGTCAATCGCACCCGGGTCGTCGTTCTCCGGCAGTCCTTCCTTCCAGTAAATATTCGCCACCGGCTTTATCATTTCGAGTACCTCCGCCAGCAGGTCAGGGTCCGCCTCGGTACCAACGATTTTGATGTTGGCCTCGACGTGCCGCACCTTGCTCATACCGACCAGCGTTATCGAGACATCCTTGTGCGCCAGCGCAAACTGCATCGCCAAATCCGAAATCGTTGTTCCTCGCTCCCGGCAAAGTTGCGCAACTTTCGCCGCTGCCGCAAACACTTTCTCAGGCGCTGGATGCCAGTTTGGCGCCCCCTTTTCTGTCAACACCCGCATGTGCAGCGGAGACGCGTTTATCAAACCAATCCCGCGCTGTCTCACCACCGGCGTTAGAATATCGTCCATAGTTGTATCCATCAGATTGTAGCGGCAATAGGTCAGAACCGTATCGACATCTTCTGTCCCTGGGCCCAAGGTCTCGGCGATTTCTTTTAGTGGCGTAAGGGGATAACCTGTGATGCCGACAAAACGTACCTTGCCCTGCTTCCTCAGCTTGAACATCGCCGGAAGCGCCTCGCCGACAACCTGCTCTCTCTTTCCGTACTCGACATCGTGAATCTGGTAGAGGTCAAAATGGTCGGTCCGCAGGCGTTTTAAGCTCTCCTCGATGGACCGCATTATGCGTTTGGCAGAGTAATCAAAATCAGTAATGTCGTACCGGCACGCCTTGCTCGTGAGAATAATCTTGTCCCGTTTCCCCTTGAGATATTCGCCAAGACGTGTCTCCGCTAACGTTCGGCCATAATAAGGAGCAACATCGAAATAATTAATTCCCTGGTCTATGGCGTAATGGACCGCACGCCGGCCTTCCTCCGGCTCAATGGTGCCGAACTCACCGCCCAACGGCGAAGCGCCGAAGCCAATAATCGAAACCTTCAAGCCTGTCTTGCCCAACGTCTTATAGATCATTTCAACTGTGACACCTTCCTCTGCGACCTTCCTTCTCAAACAAAAAACTTCTTGAATGCCGCCATTGTCTGAGCAGCGGCCGTATCAGAGTTGGGATAGGGCAGGGCCTCCGCGGACGCGTATCCATCATACCCGATTTCGCTCAATGCCTTTGCTGCTTCGGCCAAATTGATATGCCCCATACCCGCAGCCCGCCGGTTACTGTCCACAAAATGCACATACCCTATATGCCTGCCGACCTCGCGTATAGTAGCCGCAATCGATTCCTCTTCGATATTCATATGAAACAGGTCCGCAAGCAAAAACATATTTTCACATTTCGCCGACCTTGGGCCCAAGGACTTTATAAGTTCTACACCGTCACCGAGTCGGTTTATCAAATTCGTCTCGTAGCGGTTAAGCGGTTCAAGAATAAGATTGACCCCACACCCAGCCGCTTTCTGCCTCAACTCACCAAGACCTTCAGCCAACCACGCCAAGGCTTGTTTACGCTCAACGCCATCCTCTACACAACCCTGCATCGAGCCTATTATGGTCGGCGCTCCGAAACAAGCTCCGAATTCAATCATACCACTTATAAAATCACGCGCTTTCTGGCGAACGTTAGCATCGCCGCTGACCAAATGCAGTCCGTGCAGGACCTTACCCGCGCCTGTGCCCACCGCCGCCAGCTTCATATCGTGTTCATCAAGCAGCCTTGCCAACACATCCGAATCGACTGCGTCCGCCGAGGCCGTAAACAGCTCCACTGCATCAAAGCCCGCTGCCTTGGCCTTGGGAATGCTGACTTCCGGTTCCTCCCAGTATACCCACGGCCCGCCACAAAGAGACGGAACGAGCGAAATTGTTACACATGATTTGACCATAAAGCCAACAGGTTATCAGGCGGTGGGTATCAGGTTATCAGGACATCAGCCCGAACTCTCCTGATGCCCTGGTCTGCTGATAACCTGCATCCTGGTTTACTGATATCCTGATTTCCTTACTCCACATCCACCATAATCTTGGTTACACCCAAGGGGCTCTCATTCCAATCCGCCAACGCCTGCCCCGCTTCCTCCAGCGACACAACCTTGGTGACAACATCGTCCACCGGAAAGTCGCCCTTCTCCAGCACTTCGATGACACGTGGAAAATCTCCCAGGCAGTTCCGTGAGCCCAGGATATCCAGCTCTTTCTGAACAAAAAGCTTTGTCTCGTACTCCACGGGAGACTTCGTGTAACCTATGTAAACAACTCTGCCGGTAAACGCCACCTCTTCAACTGCCGCCCGGAAAGTCTCTGGCAGTCCAACCGCCTCGATAACCACATCCGGCCCGTCTCCGCTGGTCAGTTCACGCAGAGCTTCGTGCAGGTCGACCTTGGTCGAGTTGATTACGTGCGTGGCGCCGGCCTTCTGCGCAATTCCAAGCTTCCTATCATCTATATCTACCGCGATAACCTCGCCCCCGCGCACCGAAGAGCCCAAGACTGCGCCCAGCCCCACAATACCGCAGCCAAGCACCGCAACTTTGTCGGTCGAAGAAACTCGGCCGCGCTCCGCCGCGTGAAAGCCCACGGTCAGAGGTTCGACAAGCGCAAGCTCCTTGAGCGTAAGCTTCTCAGACTGGTAAATGTCACCCCACGGTGCCGTGATGTACTCTGTCATAGCGCCGGGCCGACGCACTCCCATCGTCCGATTGTCCCGACACGCGTTAGGGCGGCCACGCTTACAGGGAACACAGTGCCCACAGCTTTGGTACGGTGACACAGTAACCTTCATCTCCGGACGAAACTTGTCAGGGACTTTGCTGCCCACCTCTTCGATTGTGGCGCCAATTTCGTGTCCGAGAATAGTCGGGTAATGCTGTAATGGAAATGTGCCCCGGAACGCATTTAAGTCGCCGCCGCAAAAACCGACCATCCCCACGCGAAGCAGCATCTCGTTTTCTGCAGGTCTCGGAGCATCAATCTCGCGCAGTTCTGTTTTGCCCGGCTCGACAATGTACAAGGCCTTCATAAATAAACCTTTCGCAGAATTTACATGTTGTTTTCCGGCCTTCCCTCAAACCACATCTTGTTCTTGACCGGCGCAACCATCTCTTCAATCTTCGCCAGCAGCTCAGGGTCGTTCTTGAAATCGAGAACTTTAACATTTTGTTCAACGTGCCGAAGCTTTGACATCCCCACAATAGTCATAGCAACGTAAGGATGGTCCAGGGCAAATCGCACCGCAACATCGGCAATCTTAACTCCATACTCACGGCACAAGGCTGCGATCTTAGGCCCCACCTCCAGCACCTCTTTCGGTGAGCGGTGCCATTCCGGAGGACCTTTCTCCGTTAACAGCCGCTGGTGCAGCGGAGAAGCGTTGATAAGCCCGATACCCCTTTCCCGCGCAAAAGGTGTGAGCACATCGTCCATTTCATCTTCCACTAAGTCATAGTGCGCCCACGACAAAATCGTGTCCACCTCGACCTGGCTTGCGACATGATGCAGATACCTGACCGGCAGTCCCGTGATTCCAACGAACCTCGCCTTGCCCGATTCCTGAACCTTCCTCGCAGCCGGTATCGCTTCATTTATCACCTGCTCCTTGTCACCAAACTCGATGTCGTGAACCTGATAGACGTCCACGTAATCTGTCTGAAGCCGTTCCAAAGATTCATCAATACTTTCCAGGACCCGCTTGGCCGAAAAATCAAACTTGTCGATATCGTACCGACAGCATTTAGTCGCCAGAAATATCTTGTCTCGTTTTCCCTTCAGTGCCCTGCCTAAACGCGTCTCCGCCAGCGTCACTCCGTACATCGGTGCTACATCGAAATAGTTGATACCATGGTCGATTGCATAGTGAACGGCCCGAATTCCTTCGGCCTCATCCGTCTCGCCGAATACGTTGCCCAATGGCGAGACGCCGTAGCCAATAATCGACACCTTCATCCCCGTCTTGCCCAGCGTTTGGTATTCCATTATCCCTCCACTCTAAAGCTCGATAGTCTCCCACCGCTGGTTCTTGGCCGAAGATAATACTTTTTCACAAACGATTTGCGTTGCCAGTGCGTCCCTGAAGTCCGGACAAATCTTCTTGCCCTTCTCAATTCCGGAAATAAAGTCGGCCAGAAGATGGATATGCGTGTGTTCGTATCCAATCCCGCATCCCGGCACCCACCAGTTCTTCATATACGGATGGTCCGAGTCCCACACCTGAATGTTTCGCCAGCCGCGAAGGCGACCGTCGTCGCCGTGGTCGAAAAAGCCCAGTTCGTGCAGGTTCTCCAGGTCGAAGGCCACCGACCCCTTTTCGCCATTGATTTCAAAAGTATGCTGGTTCTTCCTGCCGCGTGCATAGCGCGTCGATTCAAACGTTGCCAGCGAACCATTCTCGAAACGCGCCAGAAAAGCACACGCATCGTCAATCGTCACCGGCCTGACCGTCTTCGGGTCATCCTGCATCTTTCTCTCTTTTATGAATGTTTCCGTCATTGCGCAGACCGATGAAATTTTCCCATTCAGCCACATAGCCAAGTCGATTGAGTGTGCCAAAAGGTCACCGGTGACGCCACTTCCTGATACACTGGCATCAAGCCGCCAGAGCGCATCACCACCCTGGGGAACCTTCGGGCTGATTGTCCAGTCCTGCAGATATTTCGCCCGATAGTGAAATACCCGTCCGATACGTCCCTCATCCACAATGATTTTGGCCAAAGCCACAGCAGGAACGCCGCGATAATTAAACCAGACCATATTCGGCTTGCCCGACTTCTCGACGGCCTTGGTCATCTTCCGAGCCTCATCGACAGTCATCGCCAGAGGTTTCTCGCACGCAATAATCTTACCGGCCTGCACAGCTGCCAGCGCAATTTCATAGTGAAGATTATTGGGCACGCAAATATCAACCAGGTCAACGTCATCCCGCTCTACCAGCTTCCGCCAATCAGTCTCGAAGCTCTCCCAGCCCCAGTTGTCTGCAAATGCCTTGACTTTCTTTTCATTGTTATCGCATATTGCTTTCAAGACCGGCTCGTGTTCGAGTTCAAAGAACGCGCCCACCTTGCGGTAAGCGTTCGAATGCACCCGCCCCATAAAGCCGCATCCAATCACCCCGACATTTAGTTTCTTCTTCATTGTGTCATCTCCTTAACCAGATTCTTGAGAAACTTGACGCCATCCTTCGCCGCTGTCTCCGTCTCCGCGCAGAAGCAGTAGTCCGCGCACCACCACTTCATATCGCTAATCAACGACCTAATCGGAGCCAGAGCGGCCTTGAAATCAATATATCCCTCACCAAAAGGTGTGTGTGTGCTCGTCTCGTCACCGTGAAGCGTACCGTCCGAGTCAATCAAATGCAGGTGACCAATCGCGTCACCTAAGAGCTTGGCATACTCGGCGACTCCGCCGTCCAGCGTCTCTTTCTCTCCCGTCTGCCGCGCGCCAACCACCGCGCCCATATACGCGTGGCTGGTATCAAAAAGCAGCTTGAAGTTACTATTGCCCACCGCTTCCACTATTCGCCTGACCTCGCTCGGTTTATTGAGCCAGAAGCCCGGCTCAAATTCCCAGACAATCAGCACCCCCGCCTTGGCTGCTTCCTCCGCCGCCGCACGCCAGTTCTTTGCCAATCGGGCGAAACGCTTCTCGTACTCGTCATTGGGCAATTCGTCCGGCGGACTAACCGTGTCTACACGCATGGTCTTTGCACCAAACTGCTCACAAACGAACAAACATTTCCGCACCGTCGCCAGATAATCCTCCGTCTCAACTACTGCCGGCGGGACTTCTGTCAAATCGGGCGCATGGCCGGAAATACCCAGCCCAAGCTCCTCGATTTTCTTCTTAAGCTCGGCACACTTCGACGGAGTGTCGTAATCATCGTGATGAGGATGCGGCCGAAACCCGTTCAGCTCTATTCCATCGTACCCGGCCTCTGCGGCGTATTTTATGACCTTCTCAAACGGCCAGGGATTACTCGCAAACGGCCCGAAAGAAAATGCCCAGCTCCCTATCGCTATCTGCGGCGTGTGCATCTCGTTACTCTCCTTTCTCGTCCATAAAACAGCTTCATAAACGCCGTGGCAAAAGCACGGCTGATGGTAGTCCAAAATAGCCTCGTCGCGACCCTATTTACCGCACCGGGCGGGTCCTGTCAATATTTTTCCCACAGCCCCGAGTCTTGTTTCACACCGTGAAACATTGGAGCCCACCCTGGCCTCATAACGTCATTGCGAGTCCGCCGAAGGCGGGCGCGGCAATCTCGACCATCCTACTGTCATTCCCGCGAAACCTGTCCTGAGCAAGGTCGAAGGAGCGGGAATCCAACTGCTTCGGCGCTGCCAATTCGCCCGATTTTTTTTATTTTTTGTTGCACAGGCAGCCGGATTGTGGTATAATCCCATTGTTTTCTGGGGGGAGAAAGGAAGAGATAGAAAATGAACACCAAACGAAGGACGGGCAGAGCCAGAGCAATTCTCTCATTCGCAGCGGTCTTTTTCTTGGCTGCAAACGTATCCGAGGCCAGATACAGCGGCGGCACCGGCGAGTCGAACGACCCTTACCGAATCGCCACGCCAAATGATTTGAACGACATCGGCAATCACCCCGAAGACTTCAACGACTGCTTTATCCTTGTCAATGATATAAATATGGCTGGTTTCACCTATACAACCGCCCTGATTGCCCCGGATATAAATAATAACATTGATGATTTTCAGGGAACAAAGTTTACAGGTATCTTTGATGGTAATGATCATAAGATAACAGTATTGACGATAGATGATGCGGGAATCGGCAACGATTATTTGGGCCTGTTCGGCTGCAATTCAGGCGAAATAAATAATCTTGGTCTTGAGCAATGCTATGTGAGCGGCCAGCTCAATATAGGAGGTATGGTGGGGTATAACTCCGGTGATGTTTCAAAATGCTATTCTATCGGTACTGTAGCCGGAACGTATGTGTTTGTCGGCGGGCTGGTTGGTCAGCATGAGAGAGGTTCATTATCGAACTGCCACTCCAACGTTTCAGTAACCGGCTATAGAATAGTTGGGGGATTGGTAGGTATGAACCGTCATAATGGTAGTATCTCGGATTCCTATTCTAATGGCTGTGTCCTCGGAACGGCTCAAAATGTTGGTGATATTGGTGGTCTGGTGGGGTCTAGTCGGGGAAGCATATCGAACTGCTATTCGACAGCATCCGTCAACAGTGATGGCGATTATTTAGGAGGATTGGTCGGACGGGTAGGGTACTATTACGATGAAGAGCATTATGGTGATTTTGGAAGTGTATCAAGGTGCTATTCTACCGGCGATGTGAATGGTGGGGAAAACGTGGGAGGACTGGTGGGATTTAATTGTTATGGAAGTGTCACTGATTGCTATTGCACCGGTGATGTAAATGGTCGTCAAGATGTTGGTGGTCTGGTGGGTGATAACGGTCATGTCGGCCTTGGAAGTCTTTCGAGATGCTATTCGACGGGAGATGTAAATGGAGCTAATGAGGTCGGTGGGTTGGTGGGAGATAATGACGCCAATTATGTTTCCGACTGCTTCTGGGACATCGACAAACAAACCCACGGCATAACAGAAAGTTTTGGTTATACCGAAGGCACCGTTACAAATGTTGAGGGTCTGTCCACGGGTGAGATGCAAATAGAGAGTACGTTTACGGATGCGGGTTGGGATTTTATTGAAATCTGGGATATTGGGGAGAATCAGACGTATCCGTTTTTGAGAGTCTATCCAGCGGGGGATTTGGGCCACGATGGGATTGTCAATTTTATGGACGTGGCGATATTAGCCGACCACTGGCTCGAAGGCACTGGACCATAAGCCCATACCCCCCGAATCCAGCACTCTGCAGCCGGTTCTTCCGTAATCCCTCACCCCATATCTTATTTTTGGTTGCCTTATCCGACCAAGTCTCTATAATCTTACAAAGGCGTTTTCCAACGCAAATCGCTGGTTTTAAGTCCGCCTTAGGCGGATTTGCCCGCCACGGCGGGCTCACGGATAAACCTTGATTGAAAGGAGCAGGTATGAAACTCAACCGAAAGCTGAAAATGGGAATGGTCGGCGGGGGGCCTGGAGCCTTTATCGGCGAGGTACACCGCAAGGCGGCACGTATGGACGGCGGCATCGAGCTGGTGGCAGGAGCATTCGACATCAACCCGCGCAAATCAAAGCAAATGGGCCGAGAGCTTTGTGTCAATCCCAAACGCGCCTACCGCAACTACACCGAGATGATTGAGCGCGAGCTTAAGCTCCCCGACGGCGAACGAATAGACTTCGTCTCAATCACCGTACCGAATAACTGGCATTTCCCAATAGCAAGGGATTTTCTCAAAGCAGGTTTCAATGTGATGTGCGAAAAACCGATGACCTTCAACGTCCAGGAGGCAAGAGCCCTCCAAAAATTGGTCAGGAAGTCCCGCAAAGTATTCGGACTCATGCACAATTACACTGGTTACCCGATGGTCAAGCTCGCGCGTGACATGGCAAGGCAGGGCGACTTAGGCAAGATTCGCAAGATTGTCGTGCAGTACCCTCAAGGCTGGCTCTCGACCTTTTTGGAAAAGACCGGTCAGCAGCAGGCCGCCTGGCGAACAGACCCAAAGCAGAGCGGCGGCGCAGGCTGCATGGGTGACATCGGAACACACGCAGAAAACCTCGCCGAGTATATTACCGGCTTGAAGATGAGAGAGATTTGTGCCGACCTGACCATATTCGTAAAGGGCCGAAAGCTCGATGACGATGGCAACTGTCTCGTTCGATTTAACAACGGTGCAAGGGGCGTCCTGCACGCCAGCCAGATTTCAATCGGCGAAGAGAATAATCTTGCAATCTGGATTTACGGCGACCAGCGGAGTCTCGAATGGCATCAGGAGCATCCGAACTACTTGTATGTCAAGGAACCAGACGGGCCCGTACAGGTCTGGCGGCGCGGCAATGATTACGTCGCAGCCAGAAGCCCGGCCGCAGCCAGGGCAACGCGTCTTCCCTTCGGTCATCCCGAAGCTTTCATTGAGGCGTTCGCCAACATATACTGCAACTTTGCTGACACCGTCCGTGCACGGATGACCAGGACAAAGCCTGACCCTCTGGCGCTGGATTTTCCCACCGTTGGTGACGGCCTCCGCGGAATGCTCTTTATTGATACGCTTCTGGCCAGTGCCAAAACTAAACAAAAATGGACCAGGATAAAAACCTAAGAGAATAAGGAGACCATAAATGAGCAGACCTGTAACACTCTTCACAGGACAATGGGCGGATTTGCCTCTCGCAGAATTAGCGCAAAAGGCAGTGGGCTGGGGATATGACGGCCTCGAATTGGCCTGCTGGGGCGACCACATGGACGTGAACAAGGCCGCCACGGATAAAGACTACTGCAAAAAGCAGCTCGCAATACTCCAAAAGAATAAACTCCAGCTCTTCGCAATCAGCAATCACTTGGCCGGCCAATTGGTCTGCGACCTCAACAATGACAGTCGAAGTGACGCCTTTGCACCGCCCGATTGCGCAGGCAATGCAGAAAAGAAACGCAAATGGGCCGTCGAAGCTATGGAGAACACCGCCAAGGCCGCGAAAAATCTCGGCGTCAAAGTCGTCAACGGCTTCACCGGCTCATCCATCTGGCACATGCTGTATGGCTTCCCGCCGGTGACACCACAGATGATTGAAGAAGGTTTCGCGCACTTTGCCAGGATGTGGAACCCGATACTCGATGTCTTCGACGAATGCGGCGTCAAATTCGCTCTCGAAGTCCATCCCACAGAGATTGCCTTTGACATCATCACCGCCAAACGTGCTTTGGAAGCAGTGGACAATCGTAAAACCTTTGGCTTCAACTTCGACCCAAGTCACCTGCACTGGCAGATAGTCGACCCCGTTTATTTCCTCAACGAATTTCCAGACCGTATCTACCACGTGCACATGAAGGACGCCGCACTGCAGCTTAACGGCCGCACCGGCATCCTCGCCAGTTATTTGAGCTTCGGCCATCCGGACCGCGGCTGGGACTTCCGTTCGCTCGGCCACGGCGGCGTAAATTTCGAAGAGATTATTAGAACACTAAACAAAATAGGCTACAATGGGCCGCTGTCTGTCGAATGGGAAGACAGCGGTATGGACCGTGAGCACGGCGCAAAAGAGGCCTGCAACTTCGTCAAGAGGACAGATTTCAAGCCTTCGCAGGTTGCCTTCGATGCCGCGTTTGACAAATAGACTAACTTTACAGGATAGTTACCGATGGTTGATAACAATAATATCGGCCGGCGCCAGTTCTTGAGAAAAGCAGCAGGTACTGCGGCCGGCGCAATAGCATTTCCATATATTGTCCCCTCGTCGGCCCTGGGCAAAGCCGGCTCCGTCGCACCAGGCAATCGTGTAATAGTCGGCTGCATCGGCGTTGGTAGTCAGGGCAGCGGCGTAATGCAAAACTTCCTCAACCAGGACATCGCCCAGGTCGTGGCAGTCTGTGACGTTAAAACTACCAGGCGCCAGGCAGCCATGAAACGCGTGGATGGGCACTATGGAAACACCGGATGCGCTGAGTATCACGACTTCCGCGAATTGCTCGCCCGTGATGACATTGACGCCGTTATGATTGCCAGTACCGACCACTGGCACGTCCTCCACGCTTTAGCCGCCGCCAGAGCGGGCAAAGACGTATATATGGAAAAACCAATGGGTCTGAGTTTGGCCGAAGACCAGGCGCTGCGCGAAGCCTGTCACCGATACGGGACCGTCTTTCAGTTCGGCACGCAGCAGCGGTCGGATTGGAAATTTCGCTTCGCCTGTGAGCTGGCCCTGAACCGGCGAGTTGGAAAGGTACATACGATTAACGTGTTGTCCCCCAGCAGCGTCGCGGGCGGCTCAATGAAACCCGCGCCGGTACCGGAATGGCTGGACTATGATTTTTGGCTCGGCCCGGCCCCTTACAAACCATATACCGAGGACCGCTGCTCCAACAAGCTCTGGTGGTTCCATTCCGACTACGCCATCGGCTGGATTGCCGGTTGGGGCGTTCATCCGCTGGATATCGCCCTCTGGGGCGGCGGCAAAGACCTTGCCGGCCCCGTTGAGCTCGAAGGCACAGGAACTTTTCCCACCGATGGATTCTGCGACACTGCCACCGATTGGCGCATTGTATTCAAGTATGCCAGTGGAGTAATAATGAACTACGCAGGCGGCCCCCAGCCGCAACAATGGCGCCAGCGTTACGGACCTGACGCCCACGGCGTCGGGTTCGAAGGAACCGAAGGATGGGTACATGTAAACCGAGGCCGCATCGTTGCCCACCCGAAGTCACTGCTGGACTCGGTCATTGGACTAAACGAAATCCGCCTTTACGAAAGCAGGCACCACGCAGGAAATTTCCTGGACTGCGTAAAAAGCAGGTCACAGACCGTGTGCCCCATTGATGTGGCCGTGCGCGCAGATATAGTATGCCACCTCAGCGACATCGCCATCCGCACCGGAAGAAAAATAAAGTGGGACCCGGAAAAAGAGGTGATTATCGGTGACGCAGACGCATCGAGGATGCTCACAAGGTCGATGCGCAGCCCCTGGCATTTGTAGGAAAGAATTTTGTGGAATGTAAGGAAACGTATAAATGGCAAACGTATATATAGGTGTCAATCTCGAGTTTGTGCGACACGCTGACAAGCCCTTTGAGTGGGCTATAGAAAAAGCGGCCCAGTTGGGATATGAATATGTTGAGCCCTGGGTTCACTGGGGACGGGAGCTGCTCAGTGAAGCTGGTTATTACCTGAGTGTCTCGCTGCTTGACGACCCATATCGGGTCAGGCGCGCCTGCGAAAAAGCCGGCATTAAGCTTTCCGGTTTGTCGTCGCACACTGCGCTTTGTAAGCCGGAGGTCAGCACCGAATACCTCAAACAGGCAATTCGTTTCGCGGCAGAATGTGGTGCGCCCGTGGTCAATACTGATGAAGGTCCTAAACCACCCTGGACCACGGAAGAAGAAGACCACGTGTTAATGAAGTACGTCCTGACCGAAGCCGCGAAAGTCGCCGAAGTCCGCAATATTCTCATTGGCCTTGAGCCGCACCAGCAGTATAGCAAGCACCCCGATGGCCTCGACAAAATTTATGCGCTGGTTGATTCTCCGGCTATTGGAATCAACTTCGACACCGGCAACAGTTACCTTTGCGGCCACGACCCTATCGAATGGCTGGACCGAGTTAAAGGCAGACTGGTTCATCTGCACGCTAAAGACATCTCGGTTCAGCAATCGAAGAACGAACGCGGCAAGGTTACCGGCACTCCGAGCGGCTGTGCCTGTGGCGATGGCGTCATAGACTGGAAAAAAGTTATCGAAATATGCAAGACCGCTCCGCGCGACATAGTAATGAGCGTCGAGTGCGGCACGGTGGAACAAGCAGAGCGAAGCATCAAATACCTTAAAGAGTTGGTATGATAATCGACGTAGTAAAAACCGGAACAGGAAGGTAAAAGTAAATGAAGTACACAGGTAAAATTACGATGCGTGCGGTCGCATTAGTGGGCGTGCTACTGTTGTTACTGGGGTATGTCTGCTCGTGCAGTAGATTTCAGAAGGCGCAGCAGCCTATCCAGCAGCAGGCAGGGAAAATCAAGGCCGTCGTTGTTACCGCAGGGCACGGGTTTCAAGAGGAACCATTCTTTGCAATCTTTGATAGCTTCAGTGACATAGAATACACCAGCGTACACCTGCAAGACCACAGCGAAATATTTGAGGATATAGGCGGGTGGGACTACGATGTCATTGTGCTCTACAATATGACGCAGAAAATTTCACCGAAACGCCGGGCTAATTTTATCAAGTTGCTTGACCGCGGCATAGGAGTAGTCGCCCTGCACCACTCGATAGCCGCCTTTCAACAGTGGCCTGAATATCGAAAAATCATCGGCGGAAAATACTACTTAGAGCAAATGGAGGAGGATGGAATAATCCATCGGAAAAGTGGCTACAAGCACGACCTGGACTTGAGTGTGCACCTTGAAAACAAAAAGCATCCCATTACACGCGGAATGCGCAATTTCGTAATCTACGATGAAGCGTACAGAAACCAGATATTCGAGCAGGACAATCACATCCTGCTCACTACCGACCATCCCGCGAGTGACAAACCGCTATGTTGGGTAAGAAAATACGGCAAGGCAAAGGTCTGTTACATCCAGTTGGGTCATGGACGCGAGGCTTACGCAAGCCCTGACTATCGCTGCCTCGTAGCACGGGCAATCAGGTGGTGCGCAGGCAGGCTGTGAAGAAATTGTAAGTGGCGGAATCGACATAAAAGAATCGGAGGTCGATAATATGAAAACAAAACAGCGTTTCACGCGGCGCAGCTTTCTGAAAAAGACTACAGGCCTCGCCGCTGGCGCCATAGCATTTCCTTATGTTGTCCCCTCATCGGCACTCGGCAAAGCCGGCACGATTGCTCCGAGTAATCGCATCGTGATGGGTGCCATCGGCGTAGGCTCTATGGGCACGGGTGACATGAATGGTTTTCTCAACAAAGAAGAAGTGCAAATGGTGGCCGTCTGCGACGTTGACAAAAACCATCGCGAAAACGCCAAGAATAGGGTGGATGACAAATACAGAAATACCGATTGTGCAACTTATCTCGATTTCCGCGAGCTCATTGGCCGCGGTGACTTGGACGCCGTTATGATGGCTCTGCCTGACCAGTGGCATGCCATTCCCGCCATCGCTGCCGCCCGCGCGGGTCTGGACATCCACGCTCAAAAGCCCCTCGCCCGCACCATCCGCGAAGGCCGCGCCATCTGCAACGCCGTCAAAAGATATGGCATCGTATGGCAAACAGGAAGCCAGCAGCGCTCCGAAGGGAGATTCCATCGTGCCTGTGAGCTGGTCCGCAACGGTCGAATCGGCAAAGTGCATAGGGTCGAAGTCGGCCTGCCCAATGGAAGACCCAGCGAAACAAAGTCTCCGATACCGGTTCCCGAGCATCTGGACTGGAACTTTTGGCTGGGACCCGCACCCTGGAGACCGTACACAGACTTCGGGAACGGTACCTGTCACTGGCATTGGCGATGGATAATGGATTACTCCGGCGGACAGCTCACCGACTGGGCAGGTCACCACATCGACATCGCTCACTGGGGCCTTGGATTTGATTACACTGGCCCTGTCGAAATCGAGGGTAAGGGCGTCTATCCCAAAGACGGGCTTTACGATGTCCCAATCGCCTACAAAATAAATTGCAGATATGCCAACGGCGTAGAAATAATAGTCGCCAACGAAAGCGAGCAGCCAAAACACATGGGCACCGCCTGGTATGGCGAAGACGGCTGGATACATGTCAATCGTGGCGGCCTTTGGGCCCAGCCACAGAGCATCCTAAAAGAGGTCATTGGCCCCAACGAGACCCACCTCTATAAGAGCGACGACCACAAGCAAAACTTCCTCGACTGCGTCAAGAGCCGCCGCCAGCCCATCGCACCCGCTGAGGTTGCACATCGCTCCATCAGCGTTGGACTGCTCGGTGAAATTGCTATGCTCACAGAGCGCAAACTCAGATGGGACCCGGAAAAAGAAACCTTCACCAATGATGATGAGGCCAACAGAATGTTGTCACGGCCAATGCGAAGCCCTTGGCATTTATAATTGACAAGAGCACTTGTAACTGAATAAAGAAACGCAAAATTAAGGAAAGGTAAAATTATGAACCGCTGGGCAAAAGTCCTAACCGCTTTATTAGTTGTCGTTTTCTGCTTCGCTATGGCTGCTGAGCTATTTGCACAACAACAGGCTACACCGCCTTTGAAAGCGCTTATCGTAACTGGCCAAAACAACCACGGTTGGAAGCAAAGCAGCCCGGTCCTGAAGCAAATACTGGAGCAAACGGGTCTGTTCCGAGTTGATATCGCCACAAGTCCCCCTAAAGGCAGTGACATGACAACCTTCAAGCCCGACTTTGCAGCCTACGACGTCGTCGTACTCGACTACACGGGAGACCCCTGGCCTGAAAACACAAATACGGCTTTTCTCAGGTACGTTAAGTCCGGCGGTGGAGTCGTAGTTTATCACGCCGCAAGCAATGCCTTCCCCAAATGGAAGGAATTCAACGAAATAACCGGCCTGGGCGGCTGGGGAGGCCGAGATGAAAAGTCAGGCCCGTATGTTTATTGGAAGGACGGCAAAATCGTCCGAGATATGAACCCGGGCAGAGGCGGCGAGCACGGACCCCAGCACGCCTTTCAGGTTATAAACCGCAAGACAGACCACCCGATTACAAAAGGCCTGCCCGAGAAGTGGATGCATGCCAAGGATGAGCTTTACTCCAAGCTTCGCGGCCCAGCAAAGAATCTCACTGTTTTGGCCACCGCCTATGCAGACCCAAAGCAGCGGGGCACGGGCAGGCACGAACCAGTATTGTTTACCGTCAATTACGGCAGGGGAAGAACATTTCACACAGTCCTCGGTCACGTAGGGCGCGGCAGCACTTCAATGCCACCAATGGAATGTGTCGGCTTTATCGTAACATTCCAGCTAGGTGCCGAATGGGCAGCGACAGGCAAGGTAACACAAAAAGTGCCGGTAGGATTCCCGACCGCCAGCCAGGTACGAAGCTGGAAGGACTACAAGCCGCCGTCTCTGGATGACATACTGGCGAAAGTCATCACCTATAATTACGGCCGGAGTCGCGAGCCGCTTTCTGAACTATCTGATATCATTCGTAACGCGTACGATTCACCCGAGGAATTAAGAATAATCGAGGGACGGCTCGCCGGCGTAGTCGGATTGAAAGGAACTCTTGCTTGCAAACAGTTCATCTGTCGACAGCTCAGCATCATTGGCACCAAAGACTCTGTCCCCACACTGGCAAAAATGCTGACTAACCCGAAGACCTCAGATATGGCCCGATACGCCTTGGAGCGCATACCGGACCCGGCAGTTGACAAGGCGCTGCGCGGTGCCTTGGGCAAAACCGGCGGCAAAATCAAAGTTGGGATAATCAACTCCCTGGGCCAGCGGCGCGACAAAAAAGCAGTAAAGCAGCTTGGCAAACTGCTCAGCGACCCGGATAAAGACATTGCGCTCGCCGCAATTTCAGCGCTGGGTAAAATCGGTAACAGTAAAGCAGCCGCAAAGTTATACAAGGCCAGGCCGAAGATACAGGCGCAGCTCCGCCTGCCGTGCGCACACGCTTACCTGATGTGCGCCGACAAATTCCTCGCCTCGGGTAGCAAAAGAAGGGCGTTACAAATCTACAGGCGAATGTATGTCTCCGACGAACCTTTGTCGATTCGAGTTGCTGCGCTGCGAGGTATTATCACCGCAATGCCCGATACCGGACTCAAAAATGTTCTTGATATTCTCAAGGGCGATGATACGCAAATGCAGGCTATGGCCATTGGCTTATTGCGAGAAATACCGGGGAGAGAGGTGACAAAAGCCGTGACCGCCGAAATGCCGAATCTCTCTGTCACAGGAAAGGTCCAGCTGCTGTCTGCCCTGGCTGGCCGCGGCGACCGCTCCGCATTACCCGCAGTTCTCGATGCCGCTAAAAGTCCTGAAGCTGACATTCGCGCCGCTGCTCTCACCGCACTGGGCGCATTAGGTGACGCTTCAACCGTTGACTTGCTCGCAAAAACCGCCGCAACCGCAACAGGCCCCGAGCGCGAAGCCGCCCGCAGTAGTCTCTATCAACTTAGCGACCCCGATGTTGACCAAAGGATTTTGGCTGGCATACCGCAGGCCGATTCTAAAGTCAAAGTTGAGCTGATTCGCAGTATTGGTGAGCGTAATGTGGTCATAGGCGTTGAGACGCTGCTAAAAACGGCAGGAGACCCTGAAGCTAAAGTTCGCCTTGAATCTCTTAAGGTCTTAAGGGCCATTGCTCAGCGCAAGCATTTGCCCGCCTTGATACGGCTTCTGCTCAATCTTCAGAGCGAATCGGAACGTAAAGAAGCCGAGCGATGCGTAGCCGCAGTTGCACGCAGAATTGTTGATGAGAACCGTCGAGCAGAAGTGGTACTCGCCGCGCTGCCTTCAGTCAAAAACGTCTCGAGTCGCTGTTCTCTGCTGAGCGTGCTCGGCAAAATAGGTGACGACAACGCGCTGCCGGTACTTCGTACAGCATTAAAGGACGAGGACGTCAACGTGCGTGATGCTGCTATTCGCGCCCTCGCCGACTGGCCCGACCCCAGGCTCATAGATGACCTGCGCCAGGTAGCGCGCACATCCGAAAATAAGCTGCACCAGGTTCTGTCGCTCCGCGGCTTTGTACGCTTGATTGGATTAGATTCCAGCAGTTCGCCAGAGCAGAAAATCAAAATGTACCAGGAAGCAATGGAGCTGGCTCCCAATGCTGACGAGAAAAAAATGGTGCTGTCGGGGCTTGCAAACTTAAAAACCTTCGCTGCACTCCAGATGGCCGCTGCCTACTTGGAAGATAGCGCTCTCCAAAAGGAGGCGGAAGTTGCTGTCGTCAGAATCGCCGACGGTACTTACGGCAGCCATCCTCAAAAAACAAAGGTCATTCTGCAAAACGTTATCCATATCTCCAAAGACGATTCCGTACGTCAGCGGGCGAACAGATTGATAGAGCAAATTAAACAATTTGAAGATTACCTTACCGCCTGGCAGGTATCAGGCGCGTATACAAAGGAAGGTGCCGGGCCACACAAACTGTTTGACATCGCCTTCCCACCGGAGACAGACCCCGAAAACGTAAAGTGGCAAATTATGCCGACTGCCACCGACAAGGGCAAACCCTACATTCTTGAACTGCACAAGGCCGTCGGCGGCGGCGACCGTGTCGCCTACCTGCGCACGAATGTATGGTCACCAAAGAGCCAAAAGCTGCGACTGGAGCTCGGAAGCAATGACGGCATTAAGGTCTGGCTAAATGGCCGGGTCGTTCATGCCAACAATACTGCGCGGACTATCGCTCCTGGTGAGGACATAGCTGAGGTCACTTTGCGTTACGGCTGGAACAAGCTAATGATGAAGATTACACAAAGCGGAGGAACCTGGTCCGCCTGCGCACGCTTGAGCACGCTCGATGGCGGCAGTCCCAAAGGATTGAAGGTCGCGACAGACCCAGCCTCGAAGGCCGACGTGAGAATTCAACTAATTGGCGATGACTTCTCCACCTGGAGGAAACACGGTGACTGGCAAATCGTCGGCCAAGCCATTATGAATCCGGAAAACGAGAAGCGAATCGCCACCGAACCCGGCATCGGCGTCATTGTAAATGGACCAAAGGGCCGCACCGTGGACCTGCTCAGCCTGGCCGAGTTCGCCGATTTCAGGGCCCATATTGAGTTTATGGTGTCACGCGGGTCCAACTCCGGCGTCTATTTTATGGGCCGATATGAGATTCAGATACTCGATAGTTGGGCCGTTGAGCAGCCGACCTTTAGCGACTGCGGCGGTATCTATCAGCGCTGGGACGATAAAAGAACGCCCAAAGGATATGAAGGTCGTCCGCCCCGCGTCAACGCCAGCTTGCCTCCCGGGCAGTGGCAGACTTTCGATGTCATCTTCAGGGCCCCACGCTTTGATAGTAGTGGCAGCAAGATTGCCAACGCCCGCTTCGAAAAGGTCATCCACAACGGTATTCTGGTGCATCAAAATGTGCAAGTAACCGGGCCCACTCGCGCCAACACTTACAAGGATGAAAAACCAAAAGGCCCGCTTATGCTGCAGGGCGACCACGGCCCGGTCGCGTACCGAAATATCTGGATTGTACCGCTCAAAAGAAGCCAGCCATAACGCTTTTTGACGCAAAGACCACCGAAAAACCGCTGTTTTTGTTGAAATTACGCCGCGGATAGTATTTAATACGCTATTGTTGTCGAAATTAGTGCATTAAATTGGTGCTGATAAACGTCATAGTAAGGAGATGACCATGAGAAGAAAAGGTGTGAAAAGGGGTATTCATCCCGTTAGAAAATCTATGACCGCGGAACATTCTACAAAAAGGAACGTTTCTAATGGGATAAGTCGCCGGGATTTCCTGGCCTCAACCGCTGCCGTTGCGGCCTTTACAATCGTCCCTCGACACGTATTGGGAGGCCCCGGATACACACCGCCCAGTGAAAAACTAAATATTGCCGCTATTGGAGCAGGCGGCAGGGGGGGAGGCGACATCGGCGCTGTTAGCAGCGAAAACATCGTTGCTCTGTGCGATGTTGACGACAAGAAGGCTGCCGAGACATTCGAACGCCACCCAAAGGCGAAGAAGTACCGCGACTTTCGCAAAATGCTTGAACGCGAAAAGAACATCGAAGCGGTCATTGTAGCCACACCCGACCACACGCACGCTGTCGCTTCTATGATGGCCATCAAGATGGGCAAACATGTATACTGCGAAAAACCCCTGACATATTCGATATACGAAGCCCGCCGGCTTACCATGGCCGCCCGCAAGGCAAAGGTCGCTACGCAGATGGGAAATCAGGGCCATTCCGGCGAGGGAAATCGCTTGATATGTGAATGGATTCGGGATGGATGCATCGGCCACGTCCGCGAAGTGCACACCTGGACTAACAGACCCATCTGGCCTCAGGGTATCGACAGGCCGAAGGAGACCCCGCCTCCGCCGAAGACACTTGATTGGGACCTGTGGCTCGGCCCAGCGCCTTACCGGCCTTACAACCCGGCTTATTTGCCTTTTAAGTGGCGAGGCTGGTGGGACTTCGGGACCGGCGCTCTTGGCGATATGGCCTGTCACATTATTGATAGTCCTTTCTGGGCGCTTAAGCTTGGCCATCCGGTTAGTGTCGAAGCCAGCTCGACAAAGGTCAATTCTGAAACTTACCCCTTGGCTTCCACAGTGCATTACCACTTCCCTGCCCGCGAGGGTATGCCACCGGTCAAGATGACCTGGTACGACGGCGGCATCATGCCTCCTCGGCCGGAGGAACTGGAACCGGGCCGACGCATGGGAAGTGATAACGGCGGCGCCCTCTTCGTGGGCGAAAAGGGCAAATTGGTATGCGGCTGCTATGGTAACAGCCCCCGGCTGATACCGGAAGCGAAAATGGACGCTTACAAACGACCGCCGGAGACTATTCCAAGGGTCAAGGGACATCACAAGGATTGGGTCCGGGCCTGCAAAGGCGGCAAACCGGCATGTTCCAATTTCGATTATGCCGGCCCGCTTGCGGAAGTGGTTTTGCTCGGCAATGTTGCCCTGCGTGTCAGTGGCAAGCTCTATTGGGACGGACCGAATATGCGATTTATCAACAACGACGAGGCCAACAAGTACCTACACCGCAAATATCGACGGGGCTGGACCTTGTAGAGTTGCTTATGTATTCTTGTTAATATAAAAGGAAAATTAAGATGTATCGAAAGAACGCGATTCTTGTGGCTTTGTTAGTTGTAATGGCTGCCTTCGTGAATTCCTACGCACGGCTTGAGGCGATACCAATAAGGCATCATCCAACCACAGACGCTTATTACAGATGGCGTCTGGGGATGCAGGCCTACACTTTCAGAAAGTTTACGTTTTACGAGGCCGTGGACAAGACCGCATCGCTCGGACTCAACTGGATAGAGGCCTACCCGGGCCAAAAGCTGAGCAAGGAAAAGCCGGACATACGTTTTCATCATAATATGCCCGCCGAGTTTAGAAATGAGGTAAAGCGGAAACTAAGAGACACCAGGGTAAAGCTCGTTAATTATGGTGTGGTAGGACTGCCGAACGACGAGACCGAGTGTCGCAAGGTTTTTGATTTTGCAAGGGATATGGGCATCGAGATAATCATCTCCGAGCCGCCACCGGAAGCGTTCGATCTAATTGACAGGTTGTGCAAAGAGTACAAAATCAAGGTTGCAATCCACAATCATCCGAAAGACTCACCATACTGGCATCCCGACAAGGTCCTCGAAGTCTGCGAGGGCCGAAGCAAATGGATTGGAGCTTGCGCCGATACCGGCCACTGGATGCGCTCAGGCGTCAATCCTCTCGACGCGCTCAGGAAGCTCGAAGGTCGTATCATAAGCTTCCACCTTAAAGACCTCAACCAGTTTGGCGAACGCAAAGCCCACGATGTCGTCTGGGGCACCGGCAAGGCCGATGTAAAAGCGATGCTGGAAGAACTGTACCCACGGCGTTTTCAGGGAGTGTTCTCTATCGAGTACGAATACCACTGGGAAAACTCTCTGCCGGAAATACGACAGTGTGTCGAATACTTCAACAGCCTTGCAAGCCAGCTAAACCCAACCAGCTGGCGCGGCCTGCTCGCAAACGACCTCTCAAACTGCATATTTAAACCGGAAAGTTGGGCCATGGAAAACGCTGTCCTGACAAGAAAAGGCACTAAGAAAAGTAGAGGCGATATATGGACAAAAGAAAAGTACGGCGATTTCATCCTCGACCTCGAGTTCAAACTCGCCGAGAAAACCAACAGCGGTATATTCTTCCGCACCGCCGACATTAACGATTGTGTCCAGACCGGAATCGAGGTTCAGGTGTACGATTCGTACGGCAACGCCAAGGTAGGCAATCATGATTGCGGCGCTATCTACGATTGTCTGGCCCCCAAGAAAAATATGGTAAAGAAACCGGGCCAATGGAACCGATGCACCATTACATGTTTGGGCAACCTAATATATGTCATACTAAACGGCCAGCAGATAATCAATATGGACCTGAGACATTGGACCAAGCCGCACAAAAATCCGGACGGCACAAAAAACAAGTATAATTCGCCGTTCAAAGACAGACGACATGCCGGCCACATCGGCTTCCAGGACCACGGCCGCCCCGTCTGGTATCGAAACATAAAGATAAAACGATTGGATAACGACAAGAAGGGATAAAACAAAATGAAAAAAGCCATAAACAGACGCGATTTCCTGCGCTCTACTGCTGCAGTTGGAGCCGGCCTCGTCTTGGCCCCAAAGTCCTTTGGCATCAACAGCGGTTCCAAAGCTGATGACCTAAATGTCGCTTTGCTCGGCGCCGGAGCCCAAGGACAAGTGCTGATGCACGCCTGCACGAAAATACCTGGCATTCGTTTTAAGGCTGTCTGCGACATCTGGACCGCTTATAACCTAAAGCGGCTGTCAGGCATGCTCAGAAAACTGGGCCACCAACACAACACTTACGTGGACTATCAGGAGATGCTCGATAAAGAAAAGGACCTCGACGCTGTCCTAATCGCCACCCCTGACTTCTGGCACGCCAAGCATGCCGTCGCCTGTCTCAAGGCCGGCCTGCACGTCTATTGCGAAAAAGAGATGTCCAACACCCTCGAAGGCGCTCGCAAAATAGTCAAAGCCGCCCGCGAATCCGGCAAACTCCTCCAAATCGGCCACCAGCGACGCAGCAATCCCAAGTATCTCCACTCTTATCATAAGCTTTTGAAAGATGCCAATATTCTCGGCCGCATCACCACCATCAATGGCCAGTGGAACCGCTCTGCACGCCCGGATTTGGCCTGGCCGAAAAAATGGGCCATCGACCAGGCAACACTTGAAAAGTACGGATTCAAATCTATGCAGCAGTTTCGCAACTGGCGATGGTATAAAGGCCTTGGCGGCGGCCCCATTGTGGACCTCGGCTCACACCAGATTGACATCTATACTTGGTTCCTCGGAGCAAATCCGAAATCCGTTATTGCAACCGGCGGAACAGACTACTATGACAAAAAAAACCACGAATGGTACGACACCGTAATGGCCATCTACGAATATGAATACCAGTACCAAAAGGACAAGAAAGGAACAGTCAGAGCATACTATCAAACGATAACCACCAACAGCAGTTGGGGATATCACGAAACCTTCATGGGCGACCAGGGTACACTCGAAATCTCCGAAGCCGGCGCAAGAGGCGAGCTCTACCGCGAACCAGAATCGCCCAATTGGGACAAATGGGTCAAAAAGGGCTACTTAATTGCGCCCATTGAGCCCGTTGAAGAAGAAAAAGAGCCCGAGTCTGAAGCCTTCCTGGATGTTCGCGAAACCGTGGCACCGCCAGCTTATGATATACCGGTCGTAATGGACAAGCCTTACCATCAGCCCCACTTGGAGAATTTCTTCAACGCTATTCGGGACAGGAATGTAAAACTCAACTGCCCGCCGGAAGTAGGATACGAAACAGCAGTCGCCGTACTCAAAGTCAACGAAGCGGTCGAAGCCGGCTGCAGACTCAACTTCAAACCAGAGGAATTCGAAATATAAAAGGATTGCCCCGACATTGGGAAAAGGATTGATAATATACATAGTCGCCTTGTGCTCCTTGGCATTAGCCGTCAATACCCCAACCGATACCGGCCAAAAACTCGGTGACGTTACTGACGGCAGCAGGGCGGTTCCCGTTCACCGTATGAATCTCTACAACGAGCAGGGCAACACCATATATGAGAAGATATTCCCCGACGACGACCCGCTTTTACCCTTTTCAATGCGCCAAACCTGCAGCTTCTGCCACAGCTACGACATCATCGGCAAAGGCTGGCACTTCAACGCAATCGACCCCAATGTTCCTCCCGGCCGACCAGGCCAGCCCTGGATTCTTGTCGACACCCGCACCGCTACGCAAATCCCCCTTTCCCATCGTCCCTGGCCGGGAACCTTCAAACCCCGGCAGCTCGGACTGACCCACTGGAAATTCATTCAGTACTTCGGCAGACACTTACCCGGCGGCGGCGCGGGAGAGCTTGACAGCGATAATCCTGATGAGATTTTCCGCCAGGACGTCTCCGGCAAACTTGAAATAAACTGCATGACCTGCCA
The DNA here is from genome assembly GCA_964582985.1 of uncultured Pirellulales bacterium. Classification (GTDB taxonomy): domain Bacteria; phylum Planctomycetota; class Phycisphaerae; order Sedimentisphaerales; family Anaerobacaceae; genus CAZQYB01. Next base: position 24,116 of record CAZOUM010000035.1, read on the forward strand.
CGACGCCGACCCCGCCCACGACCAGGCCGAATCCACTATACAGATAGCTCATCAAAACCTCCGCTGGGCTGCCGCCGCTACCTGTAGTTTCGCCTCCGTCACCGGCTTCGCCAGGGACATGCCTGATGGTTATGACCCCTTTATGCCGGAGCCACCGCAGGACAAAAAGAAAATCCCGCCGGCTGTCACTTATAGCCAAAACACCTTCGACGACAAGAACAGGGTCTTCTTCGATATCGTCAGGAAAATCCCTGCCGAACGTTGCTATTTCTGCCATTCGAATGTCGACGTAGATGATAACGGCGCCGAAAAGTGGCTCTCAGATGAAGATGTCCATCTCGCTGCCGGCTTGACCTGTGTCGATTGTCACCGCCACGGCCTTGAGCACAACATTATAAGAGGATACGAAGGCGAAATCGCCCACTCCACAAATCCATTAGTTGCTACCTCCACCTGTGAAGGCTGCCATACCACCGGCCGCCTCGGTGCACCTGTACCCAAACACCCTGGCATCCCGCTGGTGCACTTTGAAAAGCTTACCTGCACCGCCTGTCACTCAGGCCCCTGGCCTGAGCAAAAGACCTTTCGCACCAAAACTTCACGCGCCCACGCCCTCGGTACTCTCGCCGCTCGAAAATCTCCGGATGCACTGCCGCACATTGCATATCCTGTTTTTGCCGAACAGCAGGGCGGCAAAATCGCCCCCCACAAGCTCTTCTGGCCGGCCTTCTGGGCCTACCTTGAAGATGGAATCGTTGAAACGATTGATCTTGAAACCCTCAGGCAAATCGCCGGCAAAATCATCGCAAGACAAAGACCTGCAAACCCCGGCGACTGGCGACCCATATCCGACAAGCAGATTGTTGAGGTTCTAAAATCCCTGTCGGCCCGGAAGTCAGCCGAAGGCACACCAGTTTACATCGCCGGCGGAAAACTCCACAGCCTCGATGAAAAAGGCCGGCTTACCGGCGCTGAGCACGAAGCAGCCCAGCCGTATCTCTGGCCCATCGCTCATAATGTCAGGTCGGCCGCCCAATCGCTCGGCGTCAAACGCTGTGAGGATTGTCACTCGACCGATGCACCTTTCTACTTTGGCGAAGTTGCAATCGACTCACCGCTTGCCTCCCAAAAAGATGCTGTCAAAAAAATGGTTGACTTCCAGCACCTTAATGCTCGCTTTGTAAAGGTTTTCGCTTTCACGTTCGTATTTCGCCCGTGGCTAAAGGTCATAGCCCTTGCCTCCTGTGGGCTTCTGGCTGCGGTCCTATTGCTTTATGCCCTAAAGGCCCTCGCCTGTGTCACCAGGGTATTTGTTGGTAAGAGATTAGAGGATTCAGATTTGGAATAGATAAACTATGTTCCAGACAATTGTCTTAAGCAGTTTCATAGTCGTCCTCGCAGGCATTGCCTGTCATTTTCTGATTTCCCTGCCCAAACGAGATGACCTGTTTGGCAAAGACCGCTCCTGCAAATTCCTCGATATCTTGAGAATCCCTATCTACGGGCTTACGCTGCTCTTGGTGGAACAAAAGCTAAATTTAATCGGCAGACTAAGAAAGCTCCTCTACCTGCTCGCATTGCTCTGCTTCGTCATACTGGTCCTCAACGGCTTTTATTCGGTACTTATCTTAGCTGAGCCCATCACCGGCTACCGCATAATCCTCCAGACCATCGCCGGCGGCGTCTTTACAGTCTGCATCGCAATCCTGGCCGTTATGTGGGCCTACAACTGCCGACTCGACAAAAACTACTGGCCTTGGCTGACGAGACTCCTCCAGCACCGGAGTAAAAACACCACTGCACCCGAAAAATATGAACTCGCACAAAAGATATGCTTTTGGCTGATTATCCTGTTGGCCCTGCCGCTAATCCTATCGATTATTCTAAGTATGTTCACGCTTTTCGGAACCGACGGCCAGAAATGCCTCCTCCACCTCCACCGCTACTCCGCGCTCTCCCTCGCCCTCATCGCTATCATCCACACCTACCTCCTAATCCGTACCAAAATGGGCAAGTAATCCTCAAGGCTTCACCCCCGCTGGGCGGTCCCGAATTACCCACTGCTCTGGGTCATCTTTTGGCATCTTGTCCTTGACACGCCCCTCCCTGTCACTCGACTCGTCCCTACTTGCGAAGTAAGTAAATCAAATTCTTGTGACCCTTTTCAATAGCGTAACGCAGAGCGCTCTTGCCGTTGCTATCTTCGCAGTTCACATCTGCTCCCCCATCAAGCAATAGTTCAGCCACTTCGTTACAGCCCACCTCCGCCGCTATGTGTAAGGGAGTACGCAGATAACCATCCTTCGCGTTCACGTCCGCTCCTTTGGCAATAAGGAGCTCAACTATCTTTGTCTTGATACAGGCTCCCTTGCGCAATGTGTGCGCCACCGCAGAATCGTAACCATAATAGTGCGGCTTGTCCGTCGCCACGTGTAATGGAGTCTGGCTTGAATGGTCTTTCGCATTTACATGCGCTCCCTTGACAGTCAAAAGCTCTACCACACCACAGTGACCGTAATGAGACGCATAATGCAAAGGAGTCGAGCCCTTTTCATCTTTTGCATTAACGTCCGCCCCTGCGTCTATCAAGACCTCAGCCATTTCACGGTCATCATGAAGGGCCACTAAACCCAGAGGAGTACGCCCGGAACTATCCTTAATGTTTACGTTTGCTCCACCGGCGATCAGAATCTTCACAGCTTCCTTGCGGGAAGAAAAGGCCGCACGGTGTAGAGCGGTAAAACCACCGATGTCTTGGGCGTCGACCTCAGCCCCTTTCGCAATTAAGAGCTCAATCACGTCCGTAAGACCAAGAAGGACCACAAGGTCCAATAGAGGAGTTCGGCCTATATTATTCTTGGCGTTTACCTGAGCTCCATTGTTAATTAGCAACTCGCATATTTCCACCCGAACCGCCCCGTGCAACGGAGTGTTACCCCCATTATCTTTGGCGTTGACCTCCGCTCCCGCGTCAATTAGAAGCTGGAGCATTTCCTTGTTGCCACCCAAAGCCGATGCCGCTATGTGCAAGGGAGTATACCCGCAAGTATCCTTGACGTTGACCAGATTCGGGCTCTTTGCCAATATTGATTTGACTTCTTTAAAGTTCCCTCTCTTCACCGCCTGGTGTATATCCGTAGACTCAGAAAGCACTAACACAGCGAGTACCACAGCCACTATCACAATAAGACACACAGTCAACGAAATAATGAAGCTTTTGCCCTTGTTCACAAACCATGCTCCCAAATGCCAGAAACACTTCCACTCGTACGACATCACCGCACCATTTTACCCATTCCCGCCGTGCTTGGATTCACCTACTCGTTCGCCTTGCCCTCTGTCTTTCTGTCTCTGCAGGCATAGATCAGCCCGCCCGCTGCCAGCGCTACTATAGACCACTCGACAAACAGATTAAGCAGCTTCACATACCGTATTCGAAGATTATATATTGAGTTGTGCAATACCAATATCATCGCCTTTTCCCACCACAGCCACGGCCCTGTAAATTTAGGGCAGGCCAATTTGCTCGGCGGAAAAAGCCCTATCAGAACAATTACAGCCACGCCAACCCAAAGACAAACTTTCTGTTTGCGGTTCATCAGCTTGTCTACCCCTTAGCTACATTCACCGTACCATTTTAACAATTGCCTCTCTTAATTCAACGCAAATCTTCCGCCAAGACTCAACAAACAGCCACAATTCCGCGCATTTCCCGCTATCAAAAAAAGGATCTGCAAATATGCTTCTGACTCTCACTTTCTCCTATCAACTCTCTACTGCTCTATTTTGAGCGATTTTATCGCTCAAAATCGGTACGCCTGTCCATCCCCTTAATCAACCCACTGGTCATTTTGGCGATCTCTTCCAGGTCATTGCGTAACCTCTGATGGCCATCTGGCTTGATGAACTTTCTGCGAACTGCAAGTTCCAGCAGAGGCACGCATTCCTGAACAGAACCGCGAGCTATTATAAAAAAGTTTTTGCGGTTGGCTTTTGTAAAACGGCCATTACCTTCAGCGAGATTCGTGGCTATGGATAGCGCAGCCCTGTTTAGCTGGTCAGCAAGAAAATAATATCCACGAGGGAATTTTTCTGTTGTAGTCGTGATTCTGTCAGCAAAATCAATGGCCTTTTGATAAACCTCAAGGTTTTCGAACATGAAGGGCATTTTGTTTTCCTGAGAGTTGCCAGTAGATAGTAGACCGCAGTAAAAGGGCCTTAAATAAATTGTTGCTTTTCTACGGTCTCAGAAGTTTTGCTGTTGTTAGTCTACTTTCAACTTTCTCCTTTCTACTGCTCTATTTTTTGGGCTACGCCCAAAAAATCGGGGCGACTGGACTCGAACCAGCGACCTTTGGACCCCCAGTCCAACGCGCTAACCAAACTGCGCTACGCCCCGAACAATCCCCAACATTCTAATACCAACAGGACCGTAAAACAAACATTTTCTCAGGGCCGAAGAGTCCCACCGTCGCCCTAAACCCCCTTAAATCCATTCTTCCCGGCGGTGGCAGGGGGGCACAGCAAAGCAGCCCGGCAAAAATTTTTTCTAAATTTCCCAAAAAAACCTTGACAAAGTTAGGCAAAACTAACTATATTAGGGTAAACGTACATAATAAAGGAAAAACGCTATGGCCGCACCGAAAAACGATAGTTTGAGCGCCTCTCTCGAAGATTATCTGGAGGCCATCTTTAATCTGGCCGGCGAGTCCGACGTCGCACGCAGCAAGGACATAGCAAAACTGCTCGGCGTATCCAAATCATCTGTCACCGGCGCACTGCGCTCCCTCAAGCAAAAACAACTGGTCAATTACAGGCCTTACGATTATGTCACCCTCACCGAAGCCGGCAAAGCCGCCGCAGACAGAGTCGCCAGAAAGCACGAAATCCTGAAATCTTTCTTTACTGATGTGCTGGGTATCGATGCGAATATCGCCCAGAAGGCCGCTTGCAAAGCCGAGCATGCACTCGGGCCGGAAGTCATCGCAAAACTTCTACACTTCATCGAATTTGTTACGCAGGAAAACAAAAATGGCTACGACCTTGCAACCAAGTTCAGCAAATTCTGCGAAGATAACGCTCGCGATAACAAAGGCAGGAAACTAAAAAGTTGAGAGAATAACTTATGGAGCACAAGCAGCCAAGGCCGTTATCAACAGTCCGGGCGGGAGAGAAGGTTAAGCTGGTCAGTGTAAATGCCGGCCACGGCCTCAACAGCCGGCTGGCTTCGATGGGACTGCTGCCCAACGTGGAAATAACCGTTGTCAACAATACGCATCCCGGCCCGTTTGTAATAAGTGTCAAAGATTCCAAGATGATGCTCGGCAGGGGTATGGCCCAAAAGATTATGGTCGTATAACACTCTGCAATAGACATCCGCTAATATGAAAAAAATAACCGTAGCGTTAGCTGGAAACCCCAACAGCGGCAAGACCAGCATATTTAATATGCTCACCGGTGCGCGCCAGCACGTCGGCAACTATCCAGGCGTAACAGTCGAGAAGAAAGAAGGGCTGTGCAAATATGCCGGCTTCGAAATAACATTCGTGGATTTGCCGGGAACGTATAGCTTGACTGCTTATTCGATTGAGGAACTCATCGCCCGCAATTTCATAATCGAAGAACAGCCGGACGTTGTCGTTGACATTGTCGATGCCTCCAATCTCGAGCGCAATTTGTATTTGGCGACTCAGCTAATCGAAATGAACGTCCCTTTGGTACTGGCGTTCAATATGAGCGACATCGCTCAGCGCAAGGGTTTGCTTTTCGATATTGAACAACTATCGAGGCTTCTCGAAGCGGCGATAGTCCCGACTGTCGGCAATAAAGGCAAAGGCAAGCTCGAGTTGCTCAACGCTATCGTCGAAGCGGCTCAGCGGGATAAGCAAAAACGCACTCACAAAGTAAATTATGGAAGTGAAATCGAGGAAGAGCTTGCGCGAATCGAAGCTCTTGTCACTGAAAAAGAGCCGAAGATGGCAGCCAAGTATGGTTCAAGATGGCTGGCTATTAAGCTGCTGGAACAGGACACCGACATCACCGCTAAAGTGCACAACAAGGAAGTCCTCGCTCCTGCTGCTGCCAGTATCGGTCATCTTAAAACTATCTTCGCCGAGGAGCCGGAAATCATAATGGCTGACAGGCGATACGGCTTCATCTCAGGCGCCTGCCAGGAAACTGTAAAAACCACTGTCGAGTCACGTCACAGCAAAAGCGATATGATAGATTCCGTCGTGACAAATCGTGTACTGGGACTCCCCATTTTTCTTTTGCTAATGTATTTAGTCTTTTTCCTGACATTTAAGATGGGCGAATACCCAATGGGCTGGCTTGAGCAGTTCTTCGGCTGGGCAGCTAAAACCATAGCAGCATTTTGGCCCCCAGGCAGCGAAAGTTTGTTCGAATCTCTTCTTGTTGACGGCATAATCGGCGGTGTAGGCGGCGTGCTTGTGTTTTTGCCAAACATCCTTCTATTGTTCCTGGCCATCGCAATACTTGAAGATTCCGGCTATATGGCCAGGGCAGCCTTCATTATGGACCGAATAATGCACAGGATTGGTCTGCACGGCAAGAGTTTCATACCTATGCTCATCGGCTTCGGCTGTTCCGTGCCCGCCATTATGGGCGCACGAATACTTGAGAACAAACGCAACAGATTTACAACAATAATGGTAATACCGTTGATGAGCTGCGGCGCGAAGTTGACAATTTACGCGCTGATAATACCAGCATTTTTCAAAGAACAATGGCGCGGCCCAGTGCTGTGGCTCATTTATCTGATAGGAATTGCCATAGCGATTATTTGCATCAAAGTCCTGCGCCTCACTGTCTTGAAAGGCGAAACCACACCGTTCGTTATGGAACTGCCGCCTTACCGTATGCCCACTCTAAAATCCGTATGCATTCATATGTGGCAAAGGGGCTGGATGTACCTAAGAAAGGCAGGCACAATAATCCTTGCTATATCGATTATTCTCTGGGCGGCAATGAGCTGGCCTAAGCCAGGCGGGCACTCGCTGGAAGGCTTGAGCTCCGACGAAGTGCACAAAACCAAACTGGAGCACTCCTTGGTCGGCAGGGTAGGGCGAGCCATAGAGCCGGCCCTCACACCGCTCGGCTTCGATTGGAAAATCGGAACCGCTCTTATCGGTGCAACCGCCGCCAAGGAAGTTTTTGTCTCCCAACTTGGAATAGTATATGCGGTCGGCAGCAGCGACGAAGGCTCGCAAACCCTCCGCCAAAAGCTGCAGGCAAACTACACGCCTCTCACCGGATTCTGCGTTATGTTGTTTTGCCTGATTTATGCGCCTTGTGTCGCAACGGTTGTAATGACAAAAAGGGAAACAAATTCCTGGCGTTGGGCGATGTTCCAATTCTTCGGACTCACCGCTCTGGCCTACGTCCTCACGTTTTTCGTTTATCAGATAGGCAGCTTGATAACAGGTTAGAATTGCGAGATAATTTTGGGTGCTTTCGAGCATTTTTTTGCCTTTGAAATAGGTTCGACGGTTCGACCTTGCTCACCGCAGGCAAGCTCACTACAGGTTGGGTTTGATTGGGTTTGTTTTCACCGCATCTGCAAAGTCGTTTATTTTCATAATCCTTTGTTGAAACAGAGCTTAGGTTCATTTGAGCATCCAGCAAATTGGCTTTGTTTTGCATATTAATCGTCGCTCGTCGCTCGATACTGGATACTCGATACTGGATACTCGATTCTGGATGCTGGATACTCGATGCTTGTGAGTGGTTAAATGGTTCATTGGTTAACTGGTTAATTGGTTAACTGGTTAATTGGTAAAATGGGCAATTTGTTCATTGGTTAATCCCCTAAGGGGTTTCCGCCCCATAGGAAAGGGGCAAGTTTCGCTCCAAGGTTAACCCCTCCGAATTTATGATTCACTTTTTTCAGGGCGGTTTGAAAAAAACACGCCTTCCATAATTAGGGCGAACTTGCGCATTTGCGCCGAAAAAAGTCCTCGATTCTCGATGCTGGATTCTCGTAACTCGTTTGTGGAAAGTGAGTAAAAATTTTTTGCAATTTTCCGATTTTTGGTGCCAACTACCCGCAGATTTGATTGATTTCCAACCACGGAGATCGCTGAGAACGCAGAGATTTTATCTTTTTTATTAATCGCGGATACCCGATTCCATAGGCACAAGTTACGCTGATTCACACCGATTTTGTTTTGGCCAGCTCGGTGTCCTCGGCAAGCACTGCTGCAAAAGCGAGCTTTTTCCACAGAGCCTCGCCTTGCCCACCGGGTCACTAAGAAATGCCCCGATAGTGCAGCCGGCTGAAACAATTTATTGACCACAGATTTATTACCACGAAGACATCCGCCTTCGCTAAAGCTACGGCGGACAGGCTCCGGCACGAAGA
>CAZOUM010000036.1:0-31531 GCA_964582985.1 uncultured Pirellulales bacterium
AAATAAAGGCCACTGTCAGGCTTTGCGCATAAGAATTGTTAAAATGCGTATTGATTCGTACCAGTTCGGCCAGATTGTTGTTGATGGGACAGGCTACAGCAGCGACATAATAATCCTCGGTGACACCGTCCAATCCAATTGGTGGCGAAAGCAAGGACACTTGTTATCTCCTGAGGATATTCAGTCTATCATTGCAGCAAAGCCATCGACACTGGTAGTCGGTTGCGGGGCATCGGGCCTGATGAAGGTCGCGGAAGAAACCCGTCAGGTTCTCAACGAAAACAATATCCAGTTGGAAGCCCTTGATACTGGCAAAGCCGTTCAGCGGTTCAACGAGTTGACGCAGGCTGGCGAAAACGTCGCTGCCGCTTTGCACCTGACCTGCTAACTGCATATCCGTTTTGAAACGACCGCTGCCAAAAAGTAGCAGACCAACGCTATCAGTGTTAAGGCAGTAAAGCCGATAGAGATGGCTAAGAAGGTGCCCAAAACAGCCCCACTTACGGAAGCGAATCCATTGACGCCCCAGGCCCAGGGGACAAGCGGCCGGCTGTGCGCGTGAATTTGCTTTAGCCCGGTGGGAAAAGGCATCCCCATAAAAAACGCCAGGGGTGCTGTGATTGCCAGTCCCAGCAGAATCCTAATCGGCCGCGAAAAGCCCACCAGCCAATCAAATGAGAACATCAGCACAATTATTTCAGCTATGCCTATAATGATGACAGCCAGCACTGCCGTCCAGATTAAACGTGACCCGTTACTCGTGACTCGTGATTTGTGAAGCGGGAGACGAGAGACGAGAGACGAGAGACGCTGTGAGGCCAAAGAGCCGCAGCCGGAAAAGAACAAAAAGCCCAGCAGAGTAACGGCCACACCAAAAACCGGATGACCTATCAACAGCGTCATTTTCTGAATGAAGCCCATCTCAAGAAACATATATGCAAAACCGAGCAGCAGAAAGTAAACAAGCGCCGGCAACTTCCGAGACCTGACCGCTCTGACAGGCTTCGCGACAAACAGCGGCACCAAAATTAACAGCGCACTTGCACATATGGCCTGCAGCAGTGTCGCCACCAACACAAGATAACCCCACTCAGAAAATGGCAGCCATTGCCGCCCCATAGTGCGAATCATGTGCGGCAGAGTTTTCCACTTGAAAAAATCAAAAAAGTAAGGCCTATCATCAGTGGCGGGGCGGATGTTGTACGCGTAATTGCGGTAGAACATCTCATATTCCGGTGACAGAATCTGCTGGGCACTGTTGTAGTAGATGGGGCCTTCCTCAAGTAGATGGAAGTGATTTGCTTCTTCGGCACTGATACCCGGCACGTGCACAAGGTCAAAAGAGTTCTCTTGTGCGAACGCGCGGGCATTTGCAACCTGGGATTTTGAGAAAGGCTCGGGTGATACCACAATCGTGGCGACATCGAGGCTTCGAATCATAATAATGTGTTCGGCTGGCTCGGTAACGCCGCGTCTTCGCAGCGCTTCGGTTACGGTAGCGAACATCTTCAGGTTGTCTCTGGCCGGCGCCTTCAACATTCGGGTAATACTGAACACACCCCTCGGCTGCAATCGCGCAAGGGCCTGCTCTATGGCCTCGATAGTATAGAGATGACTTTCGTTGAAGGCTCCGACGCCTGCTGCCGAGGCGCTGTACGAGTCGAGCAATGAGATACTGATTATGTCAAACTGCTGTCGGGCTGTTTGCAGAAAGCTTCGGCCTTCCGCGACGACAATCTCAACATCATCTCTCTTGTACAAACCTGACGTAAATTCTTCGAACTGATTACGCATCAGGTCCACCACCTGCGGATTCATCTCTACCGCGGTGACTTTGCGGGCGCGCAACGTGAGGGCCTGAATAACATCTGAGCCGCCGCCGGCACCGATGATACATACCTCCGGCTCGTTCAGCAATTGATAGGCAAGAGCCGAGCTTGCCTGCTCGTAGAAATTCGGGTCGTGCGGACCTTCGAGGTTGTTGACGACCGAAGTGCCATCGGCATCACTGATAATCAATATCTGCCGAGGCAGTTGGCCTTGATAGGCAATGCTCAGACCCGCCGTAGGAATGTGGATTGACGGTGCCTGCAGGCAGTCCACTCGGCCCAACGGACTGTAACGGACCGCCAGATTCTCGGCCTGCGGCAGCGCACCGTAGTAGGACAGGGCCTTGTGCTGGGAAATATTAATCTCAAGTTGGAGTGGTCCTGCACGGCTAAAGGCCAGAAGGCAAATTACGCCGCAGATTAGAGTCACGCCGGCCCGGCGCCAGGACACCGTAAAGGCCAGAATAAGTGCCGCAAGAAAAGCAAGCCCGCTGACCACTAACAGAAGCTGCTCCGGAGAACGTCCGTACATCAGCCCGACAGCCGCCACAACCCCCAGGCCGGAGCCCGTCATATTATAAAAGTACAAACGATGCGCTTTGTCCGCACAGATGGTGAAGGCCAGTGCGACGCAGGCGCCGGCACCGAAAAATGGAATGAAAAACAAAAGGTAGTACCCGAAAAGATATAGTATCTGCCGCCTGTCCCATATCAACTGCAGCTCATCGAACGGCACTTTTTGACTTACGTAAAAGGCAAACGGCACCGCTAAACCAAATCCAAGAGCGAGGCCCCACAGACTCTTGCCGCAGTGTTTTGTCAAAAATCTTGAGCCGATGCAAACAAGCGTCCCGCCGGCCCCGAAGCCTAACAGTGCAGTGCTTATAACAAGGTACGAGAAATGGTGATAATGCCCGATGGACAACGCCCGCACCAGAACAAGTTCCAGCCCGAGTGCCGCCGCCGATATGAGAAAAATGGCGATGGGGATTACTGTCATTTCCTGATTTGTTACTTGCTCTTGCTTACACGTCCGGTCATAGGAACGAATCGCACGCCCATAAGGCGTTTGCTTTTGACCTTGCCTTTATCGTCTTTGGTCACCAGCACCAGCCATTGGCTGCCGTAGGGACTTCCCCGCGGCAAAATCATTCTCCCGCCGGGTTTTAGCTGTTCAACCAGCGGCGGCGGTACAAACCCCGCAGCACATGTCACTATAATCGCGTCGAACGGCCCTTTCTCCTCCCAGCCGTAATAGCCGTCACCAGCCTTGACGAATACGTTGTGGTATCCCAGTTTTTTCAGGCGCTCTTTAGCGCTCTTTGCGAGCTTTTCAAGAATTTCGATTGTATAAACCTCTCGCGCAATCTCAGCGCAAACCGCCGCCTGGTATCCTGACCCTGTCCCCACTTCCAGGACCCTGGAGTTCGGGTCCAGTTTCAACACCTCGGTCATATAGGCCACAATAAACGGCTGACTTATCGTTTGCCCCAGACCTATTGGAAGCGGATGGTCGGCGTAAGCCCTTCCCAAATCACTCCGCCTAACGAATGCGTGCCGCGGCACGGTATTCATTGCCGTGATGACATTCGCATCTTCGATGTCCGGGGCCCAGCGTGGGTGTTCGATGTGAACTCTGACTAATTGCGCTCGCTCTTCCACCCGTTCACCGAAAGCCGGATGATTATGGTCCGGCCGACGAACCTCTACTTCATTCGCATCTTTTTGTTCTTGCTTGCCGGCACGCCGGGACTCATTTGCATCTGCCTTCTTATTCTCCGAAGCAAACGTAAGGCCCGGCCTCGCTGATTTCTTAAGCGCAAAAATACCTAAAGCCAATATAAGAAGCGCTAACAGAGCCAAAGTGACGTATGTCCGTTTTCTGACTGTTCCACGATAATCTGTAGTCATCTTACTAGATCTTTCTCACCTTTTAGGATTTGAAGTCCTATGGTTCCACTGCTGCCAACAATTCATATCATATTCTACCATATCTGTAGGCAGCTACTGTTTGATTTCTTCTGAATCTCGCTTTTTCTTCGGTTCTTATGGTTCGATTGGCGTCTGCTCAAGTTCAGCAAGAAGAGCCGGATGTAATCTGTAGTGAATAAAGCTTTTCTGTTCACCAGTCTTCAACCCAATACACGATTTCTTTTCTCTTCTCACTTATTGATACGCCGTAGCTATAACCGTGATTCCAAGAGGGGTTTTCACCGCCCAAGTAATCTTGAGCATCAAGGACAATGATGGTGAAATCGTCCGGCCAGTCTAGAAATTCCGGCCATCCGTTATCTTTGCTCCTGCCCAGAAGATAAGATGTTGCTGGCAACGCATTGTCCCCTCGACGTTTGTGGTCCCACGTACCGCCTCCTCCATAGGCAACTTTCTTCTTTGAGTCAAATTCAGCGAGTAGCACGTTTATCTCTTCCTCCGGGACGCAGAGTTTCAGTTGGAACCACGCAGCTCCTTGAAGAAATCCCGGGAAAAAAGATAGGTGCGTATTGTTTGAGTCACTCGGTAGTGTTTCGGGGAAATGCTTTATTAAAGTAGGATTGTGCCATAGCTCATTCTTAATCTTATGATACATTGACACTTTTGTAACAACTTTCGGTGGCCCAGTAACTGAATAAACGTAGACGCATACGCCAAGAAAGATTATTGAAATCAAAATGCCAGCTATAGCTCGTTTCTTACCTTTTGGCCACGTAGACTGTTGCTTAATCCTTAGCAGGGCGATTATGCCTGTTAATAAAGAGAGAATCCAAGATAATACTGCGAATATTGGCAAAACGCTAAATAAATGATTTAGCTCAAAAGCCAGAAATAGCAGAAAAAATAGTGTACACCCTAACAGGGCAAAACCAAGAGAAGCGATCGGAAGATAGCTCGCCTTGCGTTTGCCGGCGCCCACCCCAGTATCTTTTGATTTCATCTGACTAACCTTTGGCTATTTTCTGAATTTCTGCTCAAACCAACGCACGCCCTTGATTCCGAGTCAGCTTAGCGACAGCCTGATTCCCAAATTATAGCCCCATCCAATGAATTGTCGATTCTATTTTCCGGCCCAAGCCTGTGATTTCTTCAGATGAAAGCATCGCTTGGCGTTAATCTCACGGATATAAGGGCTCAAAATTTTGCAAAAAATCCCCTTGCATGGCCGATAACACCCCTTATAATTGTACTTGCAAGATACGCGAAATACGATATACGCGATACGCACAACGCAATACGAGTATGCGGGTGTAGCTCAGTGGTAGAGCGTCACGTTGCCAACGTGAATGTCGTGAGTTCAAATCTCATCACCCGCTTTTGTGTAAATAGTATCGGCGAGTTACCGGCTAAATGGTAGTTGGGCATTGGTCGCCGATATGTTTAAGTCCCGGACCGTAATGGTGCTGGATTGGAAATTACGAAAACCTGGCTAAGGGAAGGACCCCAAAGCAATAAATGGCGTTGGGGTGCTGTAAACCGTTTCCCTGATGCCTTTTTTGTTTATCATTACGGAGCCGCAGAGACGCAATCTATTTAGGAGCAGCGTAAATGGCTGAAGAGCAGGAATACACAATATTGAAAAACACAGTGACAATCGAAGAAGCCGGCCCTTGCAAGAAAAAGGTCGTTGTCGAGATACCGGAAGAGACGGTAAAGAACGCGACCGATGCTCAGTATGAGACCTTGCGCAAAGAAGCATTGGTGCCGGGCTTTCGAAAGGGCCGGGCACCACGCCGACTTCTCGAAAAAAGGTTCGGTAAAGAGGCGATAGAGCAGGTCAAATTGAAACTCCTGGCCGACGCCAGCGACTCAGCCGTAAAGGACAATGAGCTGGATGTCCTCCAGGAACCGGACATCGATTTTGAAAAGATAGAACTGCCGGACACCGGGCCTCTGAAGTTTGATTTTGAGGTCGAGGTGCGTCCTGAATTCGATTTACCGCAGCTCGAAGGTATTCCCGTGGAAAAAACCAAACTGGAAGTTACCGACGACCAGATCGACAGGGAGATAGAGCAATTGCAAAAATGGTCCGGCGTATGGGCGCCGCGCGAAGATGGCCAAGTCGAGCTTGACGACCAGATAATTGCCGATGCGGCTCTAAAGGCCGAGGACGTCGAAGAGGAGGAAAAGCTTGACAACATCGAGATATACGTAAGGCCGAACGGCTTTGTCGGGGCAATCCCCGTCGAGAAACTTGACGAGCTTCTTGTAGGCGCCAAGGCCGGGGACAACAGGCAAACAACCATCGATGTCCCGAAAACGTATTTTAGAGAGGAATATCGCGGCAAAAAGGTAGATATCCGGATTAGCATCAAAGATATCAAATGGCTCAAACCTGCTCCGTTGGATGAAGATTTCTTCAAGAAATGCGGCGCTGAAGACCAAAGCGAGCTGCGCGAAAAAGTCCGCGATAACCTCCAGGGCCGATTGGAGCAGCAGTCCAGAACCCAGATGTCCGAGCAGATTTACGGGTATCTGCTCGACAACACTGATTTCGATTTGCCTGTCGATGTCGTTGCAGACCATTCGACCTCGCTGCTGCAACGCCAGTACAGCAATCTGATGATGCGCGGACTTCCGCGTGAGCAGGTTGACCAGCAGATGGACCAGCTCCGGGCAAGCAGCGAACAGCAGGCCAAAGAGCAGCTCAAAACGTTCTTCATAATGGACAAGGTCGCCGGCAAGCTCGAGATTGATGTGACTGAAGAAGAAATCAACGGCCATATAGCTCGATTAGCCATCCAGCGGGGACAGCGTCCCGAAAGAATGAGGGAAGAGATGCTGCGCGACGGCTCACTGACACAATTTAGGCTGCAGGTGCGGGAGGAAAAGTGCATCGCCAAGCTGCTTGAGTCCGCAAAAGTAACGGAAGTCAAGCCAAAGAATAAAGCCAAAAAAACTGCGAAGACCGCCAAAAAGGAAACTAAAAAAACAGTTAAAAAGGCACCTGCCGCTGAGAAAAAGCAGCCCAAAAAAAGTAAAAAGACAGCCAAAAAACAAACCGGCAAGTAAGAATATCCGATATGCTACATAGCTTGTAGTCATTGTGCTCGTAACTGTATGCTCACTTATGAGGAACTGATAAATGTTTGTTGAAAATCACGAAAGAAAAATTGCCGGGCATCTGGAAATATACAACCAGTACGGCCAGTATCAGCGCTACCGCCAGATGAGCCTCGATGATATGCTGCTGGAGAATCGCATTGTCTTTTTGATAGGAGAAATATCGTACCAAAGGGCGGCTGAGGTCATTATGAAGCTGCTTTATCTCGACAATCTAAAACGCAGCAGCGAAATCAGCTTGTATATCAATTCCCCGGGCGGCAGTGTTGACGACACGATGGCAATTTATGATACGATATGTTTTGTCGCCTCTCCGATTGCAACCTATTGCATCGGCACGGCCCAGTCCGGAGCTGCCATAATACTTGCAGCCGGCACAAAAGGAAGACGCCATGCCTTACCGCACGCCAAAGTTATGCTCCACCAACCCTGGGGCGGCGTCAGCGGCCAGGCGGCCGATATAAAAATACAGGCCGAGGAAATATTAAAAGCCAAAACTGTGATAAACGAGATTCTTGCAAAACACACCGGCCAGCCAATTGACAAAATCGCCGCCGAGACCGAAAGGGACAGGTATATGACCGCCGAAGAGGCCCGACAGTAC
Source organism: uncultured Pirellulales bacterium (assembly GCA_964582985.1). Taxonomy (GTDB): domain Bacteria; phylum Planctomycetota; class Phycisphaerae; order Sedimentisphaerales; family Anaerobacaceae; genus CAZQYB01. The sequence continues at coordinate 7,489 of CAZOUM010000036.1, forward strand.
GGCCTTATTGACGAGGTACTCCGCGAAGAAGAGAAAGAAAAAAAGAAGGACAAAAAGTCGGACAAGAACAAGTGACGCAGTGACACCGGGGCGTGAGCTTCACATAGTGTTATAAACAAACGAGGAATAATAGGATGACGGTAAATCAGAATTTAGTACCGATTGTAATTGAGAAAAGCGGCCGGACCGAGCGCGCCTATGATATTTATTCGCGACTGCTCAAGGACAGAATCGTCTTTTTAGGTGGTGCCCTCAACGATGAAACCGCCAATTTAATTATCGCCCAGATGCTGTTCTTGAGCAACGAGGACAACAAAAACGATATTCATTTTTATATCAATTCCCCGGGCGGCTCAATCACCGCAGGCCTTGCAGTCTATGATACGATGCGGTTCTTGCGCTGCGATGTCGCAACTTATTGTGTGGGCCAGGCCGCCAGTATGGGTGCCGTGTTACTGACCGCCGGAAAGAGCGGCAAGCGATTCCTCTTGGCAAACAGCAGAATTCTTTTGCACCAGCCCCTGATTACAGGCATACTGACCGGACCCGCCACCGATTTGGATATCGAAGCCCAGGAGATACTGCGGCTGCGGGCCCGACTTTACGATATATTGGCCAGGCATACAGGCCAAACTCCTGAGAAAATAGAAAAAGACTGCGACCACAACCTCTGGCTCAACGCGGAAGAAGCAATCAATTACGGACTGGTCGACAGAATATTACAAAAAGCGCCCGAAATCGTCAGAAAGCAGGAAGAAGCAGGTGAACAGTAGTAATATGAAACTAAACATTGTGCGTCCTGCACTGTACGCCATTATGGCGGGATGTGTGCTGGGCGTCGTGGGAGGTTGCGGAAACGGTGACAGAGAAGATATAGAAAGAGCGTTGACCAACCGTATCGAGAAGTTGGAGGACAAGAAAACAGAATTACTAACCCAGCTCGAGCAAGGCAGAACAAAGAATAAGCAGTTGGAAAAGCAGATACAAGTTCTCTCCGGCCTAAGGGCCGAAGTCGACATCGAAGACCTCTACACCCTGCGAAGAATCAAAATCCACAAATACACCGGTTTCTATGACAAAGACGAGGACGGCAAAAAGGAAAAGCTGATTGTCTACGTCCAGCCAATCGACAAACAGGGCGACATAATAAAGGTGCCCGGTTCTGCGGACGTTGAGCTTTGGGATTTGAACAAAGATGCCGGCCAGGCGAAGCTCGGCCAGTGGCACGCAGGACTCGACGAGCTAAAGAAGAATTGGTTTACCACGTTGATTAAAGGTAATTACCGATTGATGTTCGATATCGCCGACAAAGTCGATGATTTTGGAGAACCGCTAACGGTCAAAGTGACCTTCACCGACTACCTGACCGGCAGGGTATTTAAGGAGCAGAGAGTAATTAAGCCGGATTAGAGCCGGCGTTTTTTTGACCAGCCCACACCACAATAGTTTCCAATTCCTTCCTCTCGTCCAATTGCCTCTTGCAGAACCAGTACTGACGTATAAAATGTCGTTATGCAGAAGCTTCTTAATAAGATAGTGTGCGGGGACTGTATAGAGGTTCTGAGCAAGGTCCGCAAGCCCTTCGCAGATTTGATATTTGCCGACCCGCCTTTCAATATCGGCTATGAATATGACAAGTACAACGATAAAGTCGAAAGCGAAAAGTATATCGCCTGGACAAAAGAGTGGATGACGGCGTGCAAAAAGGTCTTAAGACCCGCCGGGTCGTTCTACATAGCGATAGGAGATGAATATGCTGCGAATGTCAAAGTCATTGCTGATGAATTAAAGCTTTTTTTGCGCAACTGGCTCATCTGGCATTATACGTTCGGCCAGCAGATGAAAAACAAGTTTGCCCGGTCCCATACGCACATATTTTACTTTGTCAATGATGAGAAGAATTTCACTTTCAATGATTGCGCTGTTCGGGTGCCCTCAGACAGGCAGTTGATTTATAACGATAAGCGGGCCAATCCTGTTGGAAAGATGCCGGACGATGTTTGGACTGAATATCCACGTGTTTGCGGGACTTTCAAAGAGCGTGCTGGGTGGCATCCCTGCCAGATGCCGGAAAATTTGCTAAAAAGAATCATAGCAGTAAGCTCAAATCGGCGTGATTGCGTGCTCGACCCTTTCAGCGGCTCGGGAACCACGGCCGCAGCGGCGTATCAGTTGGCCAGGAATTATGTCGCCATTGAAATTTCGCAAAAGTATGTTGAAAACGCGAGAAAACGCCTGGCTGAATTGAAGAAGCAGCAGAGCAGTAATTTGTTTTTCGACTTTCGGGAGTTGAGTGAATTGAAGCGGCTGCTTTGCGATGTGGAAATTCCAGTTGAACAAATCGCCTCTGACCAAAACCTGCTGGAGCTTTTTACGAATCAATTTACTCTGCGAATGAACAATGGAAGGCAATATAAGGCGGGGGAGGTAGTGACTGCTTTGAGGGATTTGCCTGGTTGAAAAGTGCGAAGGTAAAGAATATCTTGTGGCTTTGCTGGCCGTTTGTTGCCAGTGCGTTGATGCTGACGGTGATTCAGCCGCCGATTAGCTTATCGCCTCTGGCCTGGGTGTCACTCGTCCCTTTCGTTTTGGTCTGTTCGCCCGCTGCAAAGCCGAAACCGTTAGCAATTGCCGCCTACTTGGTTTCACTATGTTACTGGCTTGGTAATCTTTATTGGGTATTTCCCATTACGATTGTGGGCTGGGCCGCGTTTTGCCTCTACACCGCGCTGCTTTGGCCGATAGTGGCCCTTTGTCTGCGCTACTGTAGAATAAAGAAGGTCCCGTTAATTCTGGCCGTGCCGGTTCTGTTCGTCGGAGCTGAGCGACTGCAGGGCCTTTTTCTGGGCGGATTTTTCTGGCGCTTTTTAGCTCATAGCCAGTACCAAAATATCACCATAATCCAGATAGCTGACATATTCGGTGCGGCCGGGCTCTCGTTTCTGATTGCGATGGTAAACGGCCTGCTGGCCGAATTAGTAATTGCCGCCGGCCGGAAAGGCATTTTGCAGGTCCGCAATTTTGTGAAAACCGCTGTCGTTTGCGGCGCGGTGCTTGCCGCCGTTTTCTATGGTCGCTGGAGGATAACTCAGGAAGATGAATTCGTCGAGGCCGGCCCCTTGGTTGCTTCATTGCAGTCGAATGTCCCGCAGGCGGTCAAAAGAACGTTCACGGCCGACGAAGAAATATTTGATGGCTTGATGAAGCAAAGTCAGGCCAGTGCCAAAACCGGCCCCGAACTTATCGTCTGGCCCGAAACCATGGTACAGGCGATTTTGAACAAAGAAGTCTGGCCGTTCTTGAAATCCCCGGAGACCGACAAAATGCTTGACAGCAGGCTCGCTGAACACTCCAGGGACAACGCCTTTGTCCTCGTAGGGGCCTATGGCGCACAGATAAAATACCCCGACGGCTCAGAACCTTATATGGCTAAGTATAACTCTGCGTTTCTCTACCGTCCGGACGGTCGGCAGGCCCGCGAACACTATCACAAAATCCATCTGGTCCCGTTCGGCGAGGTGGTGCCGTTTCGAAGAAAGCTCCCCCGGCTTTACAATTTCTTGATGAAATTTACGCCTTACAATTATGATTATTCACTCGACTATGGCACCGAATATACTGTTTTTGAGATGACGGGCAAGCAGGCTCCGGAAGAGAAGGTTTACAGATTCGGCGTAATGATTTGTTATGAGGACACCGTCCCGGCAATCGCCAGAAGATTTGCAAGAGACCAACAAGGACACAAGGGCGTTGACTGGCTCGTCAACATAAGCAACGACGGCTGGTTCGTGCGGTTCAAGAAGGGAAGGGTTTTTCCGAGCACGGAGCTGCCTCAGCACACCGCTATTTGCGTTTTCAGGGCCGTTGAGAACAGGCTCGCTGTCCTGCGCAGCGTCAATACGGGCATAAGCTGCCTTATCGATACTTTGGGACGCGTGCGCGATGGCTATATCACCGCAAGTCCGGATTTTCCACTTGCAGCTATGCAGCGCAAAGGTCTGGCTGGATGGTTTGTTGATAGATTGCCGATAGATAAAAGGGAAACCATTTTCAGCAACTACGGGCAGTGGCTGGATTTTTGTTGTGTGCTCTGCCTTGCTTTGCTCATAATAGTGCCAAATTTGAGACGATTTGTCACGGGGCGCAGGTGAAGGGTTGGTGTGTCAGGAATAACATATGAAGACCACGCTCAAGACAAATAAGGAGCAAAAGTCAAGAAGCAGGGTTTCGCGATTTGCTTTTAGGTTTTTGCTTTTGAGTTTCTGCCTTTTTGTGGGGCTGAACTGCGAGAAACCTATGCGTCGGCCCATAGAGTCGCCGGGCGAGGTTTCCCTTCGTGAGCTCGTACCCCAAGCTACCACAATTGTTCAGCAGGGTCTGGCCGACGAAAATCCATATGTGAGGAGTTACGCTATAGAAGTTGTCGGAATGACCAAGCGCATCAGATTGATGCCTCAAGTACAGCGATTGCTGGAAAATGATTCAGAGCCACGTGTCAGATTCGCTGCTGCTTTGGCGGTGGGTGATACCGAGTACCTGCTTGCTGAGAGTTCTCTGAGGCCTTTATTAAAGCACCGGGATGAGAACCTCAAAATCGCCGGCGCCTATGCGTTGAATAAGGTTGGGGCCATGGATAAGGCGGATACCTTTAATCTTTTACGCAAAGCGATAGCCGGCGACGACCAGCTGCTTAGAGCCAACGCGGCCCTGTTGCTGGGTAAGACAGGAGACAAGGAGGCGCTGAAACTGTTGTATGTCGCCTTGCAACGAAGAGATTCGGACGACAACGTCGGAATGCAGGCCGTGGAATCGATTGCGATGCTGGGAGATGACCGGATATTCACTGCAAGGTTGTGGCCTATGGTGATAAGCACTTACGCCGACGATAGAATTATGGGTATACGGGGCATGGGGACACTTGGAACGGCAAAGGCGCGAGAGGTGCTCATTACCAAGCTCGATGATGATGATGTGCTGGCGGTCCGGCTGGCCGCCGCCGAGCAGCTCGGTGTACTCGGTGATACAACCGGAGAGCACGAGGTCCTCGATGTTTTTCAGAAGAACCTGACGGCCGGCCTGAATGTGCAGGAAGCGACACACATCAACTGGTTGGTTGCACGGGCCATAGGGCAAATCGGGACGCCGCGTCTTGCCAAGTTTTTACCCCTGTTTTTGCGGAACGAGTCAAAAATCGTGCGTATTGCCGCCGCCAAGGCCGTTTTTCAGCTCACAATGAGAGAAATGCCGGATTAGACCCGGGAATTTGCCTATATCTGTATCGCTGGGTGCTTTTGGTGCCTGTTGTTTCTGGCGTATTTGGCAAAAATAGCTTGACCTTTTCGGGTCTTAAGTGTAAAATTGTATTAGATTCGGATAGCTGCGGCCGTGCATAACCGGCGGCAGCGAAGCACAGTTATTGGCAGGAGTTGATGAAAGGAGATTATTGTGAGCACACTTACCAAAATATTAATCGTTTTATTGACGCTGTCCTCCATTTTTCTCTGCGGCATTGTCGTAACTTACGTTGCCAACGCCGAGGACTACAGGAAACAAAACACAGCCTTAAAGAGGAGCTTGAGCAGGGAAAGTCAGAGTGCAAAAACTGCCAACCAGCAATTGGAGAATACCATTGCTGAAGGCGAGCGGCTGCAAACCAGGCTAAACAAACAGATTGCTGCACTGCAGACACAGATTAGCAAAGTTAAGAATGACCTTATAAACGCTAAGAGAGAAAGGGCCAAGCTAATTCAGGACTTGACCAACATGACAAGTGTCAGCCAGACCTTCGCTCAGACCGCCGGACAGCAAACCGAGCTATTTAAAAACGCTCAGGTCCAGCTAAAGGATGTCACAGCCAAACGGAACAAGTTGGAAATAGACCTTGAACAAACAATTGCCACACTGAACGAAAATCTGGCAGTAATAGCGATGCTCGAAGCCGACGTAAGGCGCTTGAAGGAAGAAAGGGCCCAGGTGCAGGGCAAGTTGGATAAGTTCTTGCGGGAGTTTGGTAAGGAGACTGCTCCCCCCAGACTGGTGACGCCGAGACCGGACAAAGCTAAACCGGTACCACCGCCCATTGCCAGGAAGATGGACTTGAAGGGATTGGTAACGACAATGGACCTGAAAAATTCGGTCGCCGAGATATCCATCGGCACGGCAGAAGGCGTCAAGAAGGGAATGAAGTTCTACGTCACACGCGGCGAGGAGTTTATTTGTGAAATTTGGATTCACTACGTTGACGCTGAAAAAGCCGTGGGCGACCTGAAACTTGTCCAGAAGCAGCCCCGCGTTGGTGATGCTGTAACTACTAATTTGTAAGCCCTTTAGCTGGACCCTGCGGGCAAGGACAGGCGATGAGTAATCAATTTGGTCTTATGAGGTCGATATATGAGCCCTAAGAGGCAAAATCCAGGCGGCAAAATTGCTGCGCCCAGCAACCTTTATACGGTCATCCTCGTCTTGGCGTTGGGCGTGGTGATTGCCACAGCAGCATTCGTGGCCTACAGGTGCTATTTTCAGTACGGAACAATCTTCAAAATTCCGTCCTAACCAGTTGACTATTGACAGTTCTGCTTTTAATATGTAAAGAAAAATAGTCAATTGGAATTTAAGAAGGGAGTCGAAAGTGCTGCTGGACACCATATTAGGCTGGTTTAGTATGGATATGGGCATCGACCTCGGTACCTGCACTACCCTGGTTTGTGTCCGTGGTAAAGGTATTGTCCTCAACGAGCCCTCCGTAGTCGCCGTTTACAAAGGCACCAATCGAGTCTTGAATGATGGTGAAGGAGTTGGCTTGGTTGCCCGTGAGATGCTCGGCAAAACGCCCGGCTCCATTACCGCAATAAGACCTTTGAAAGACGGCGTAATCAGCGATTTCGAAATCACCGAGGCAATGCTCAGCTATTTTATCCGCAAAGTGCACGGCAGGGGGGGACTTGTCCGGCCTCGAGTGGTCATTGCTGTGCCAAGCGGAATAACGGCTGTCGAACGCCGGGCCGTTATCGACAGTGCCGAACGGGCTGGCGCACGCAAGGTCTATCTCGTTGACGAGCCGATGGCGGCAGGAATTGGGGCCGGCCTGCCAATTACTGAGCCGACCGCTTCGATGATCGTCGATATCGGCGGTGGAACCAGCGAGGTTGCCGTAATGAGTTTGGCTGATATCGCCACCTGTGAGTCAATCCGCACCGGTGGCGACGATATGGATGAAGCCGTCATCAATCATCTCAAGAAAACGTATAACCTGCTGGTAGGCGAACCAAGGGCCGAAAAAGTCAAAATTCAAATCGGCTCTGCCGTTCCCCTCAAAGAGGAATTGACAATCGAGATTGCCGGAAGAGACACGATTTCCGGCCTGCCAAGGAAGATTGTTATTACCAGCGAAGAAATCCGTGAAGCCATTCGTGAGCCTATCGCTGCAATTATAGATACGGTCACGGCGACGCTGGAAAAAACCCAGCCGGAATTGGCGGCTGATTTGATCGATAATGGAATACACATTTGCGGTGGGGGGGCCCTGTTGAGGGGAATGGATACTGTACTGGCAAATGCGACCGGCCTGAATGTCCAAAGAGTCGAGGACCCACTTAGCTGCGTCGCACGTGGTACGAGTGTATATCTTGAGAATCTCGAGTTGTGGAAAGGCTCAATGGACCATGGCGAGTACGACTGGGAGTGAGCTGGCACCGTCAGTTGAAAGGTGAATCTGGTCCTGCCTCGTGTCACGTCGGATACGAATAGCGGATATGGCAAGGAAGCAAATCAGAGTCTCCATGCGAATGTTATTTACGTGCTTTATGCTCGCCGCCCTTATATTCTTCTTTACCCCGCAAAATGTCACGAATAAGTTTCAGTTTGCTTTTGCTCGCTTTTTTCGATGGCCGTTGAGTATCGGCCGAAGCATTTCACTCTCCCTGCCGGCGCAGCAGCCTGTGACCGGCTTTGTCAGCCGTAGAAAATACAACCAGCTCCAAAACCATCTTGCCAACGTTATAGAACAGCTGAATCTGGAACATAAGCGAGTTGAACAGCTATCGGGGATACGCACAAGATTGCCGCTCGAGGGTGCAGGGCTCGTACCGGCACAGGTAATCAGGGCCTCCACCGGCGGTTCAGAGAGCGGATTTATCATTAATCGCGGCATAAGCGACGGTCTCGCCAAGGGACAGTTCGTCTTGGCTGACAACAGTATCATAGGGACTATCTGTGACGTTGGCGGCAGGGAAGCCTATGTCAGGTTATTTACACACCCCGCCTCCAGAATAGAAGTAGTGATTGCAAGACTCGATATTGACAGAGTAATGGCCGGTGATGCCGGCAATTCCGCGAAGATTCCAATGGTGCCTGTCGAACATAAGATTAAGGTTGGTGATAAGGTCTTTGCCCGCAGCAAGCCCGGTTTGCTCGATGCACCCATAATTATAGGAACGGTGGCTGAATGCAAAAAAGACGACCAAAAGCCCTTGCTGTGGGATATAACGATTAAGCCCGCCTGTGACATCGAAAGGCTGGAAAACGTGGCCGTGATTATAACGAATCCTTAGAGAGTGGTTGAGGATAAAACGTGCGATGGCTTCGGTTTGCACTTTTGCTCTGTCTGGCTATGGTGCTGCAGGCCGGCGTGTTAGCGCGTCTGAATATCAAGCCGGATTTATTGTTAATCCTTTTGGTGTTCTTCGCTGTCTATTCTGATACCTCCGAGGCCATCATAACATCCTTTTCCATAGGCTTTGCCGCCGATATTGTTGTTATTGGCTCTGCAATGGGCCCGCAAATAATTGGCTTTGGTCTTGTCGGGACCTTGTTGGCGTGCCTGCACCGCGTTGTTGCTATTCGAAAGATGCCGTATCAGGCCGCTGCTATATTTGTAACCGGCGTGCTGGCCGGCGCCGTGGCACATTTCTTGGCGGTCCTGAAAGGTCAGCCGCCCGCGCCCAATCTTTTTGCGACATCCCTGTATTCAGCCATAGTAGGGCCGTTTTTATTTTTGCCCTCAGCCTGGTGGATGCGTATAAAGACACAGCGGTTTTAGCCGATACTAAATTAGTATCGCCTGAATCTCGAAACACGAAGCGCCGGACGCGAATACGAAGCAGATGTTCGATAAGCGATTAAAAATCTTTGTACTTCTAATTGCACTTGTTTTGCTTGTCTTCTTGCTGCGCCTGGGACAAATGCAGCTGCAGAAGGACTCCTACTACCAGGACAGAATCGCAGAGCTAAAGCTCCGGAAAGGACGCCATTGGCAGTTCAAGACTGTCAGGGGCACGATACTCGACCGCAATGGAAAGGTGTTGGCCGGCGATGAGCCGGAGTTCCAGCTTTGCATAAACTATGAGCTGAGCTGTTTTTGGGACGAGCGCGTCAGGCGAGCGAAGCTGCTTCGAGTCGCTGAGAAGGCGGACGCCGGCGTTGCGTTATCCGACGTGCAAAAAGAGCTGGAAGCCGGGATTAGCGACTTGGAGGATATAATCGAAAAGTGTGCACGCTTCGGCCCCGAAAGCGCAGATATTGTGAACAGAATCAAAGAAATAAACGACCGGATATGGAATTTGCGCACCTTTTTGGCCTGGGTGCGGACCGGCGCCGACACAAAGATACTTCGAAAGTATGACAATAAAATAAATAGCGTCCCCCTGTCAGAGGCGATTGCAAGTTTTGAAAGCAAATTCCCGGGCCAAAACAAGCGTCTCCTGCTTATCAGCAAGGTCGAGGACATTGCGGATATGGGCAGGGCCTGTCCCTTGCTGGAGTTGAAAACCGATGACGATATCTTTACCGCGCAAATCGAGTTCTTACATACCGGCGGCGTAGAGATTCTGCCAAAGGGCCAGAGGACTTATCCCTACGGCTCGGCAGCCGCTCAGACAATAGGCTGGGTCGGCCCGGCACAAGAGCGCGACAAAAAGCTGTTCGCAAACGACCTATTGTCCAGCTATTTGGGCGGTGAAGTTTCCGGCCGCGACGGCGTCGAATATGTTTGTGAAACTATCCTTCGCGGCAGACGCGGCGAAGTTATTTACGACATTGACCGCCAGTTGATAAGCCGGACTGAGACCGAGTTCGGCAGAGACGTTTCGCTGACACTCGACATCGAGCTTCAAAAGAAAATTGAAAATTTGCTGGCCGATTGTGAGCTCAATACCAATTGCCAGGCGCCTATAGCCGCAGTTGTGGTCGAGGTTCAAACAGGTGACATTCTGGCGCTGGTTTCCACGCCGGTTTTTGATTTGAACCGTGCCAGATATGATTACGCCGCTCTTTCCCGCGACCCGAACGAGCCGCTGCGAAATCGTGCCCTATATCAACACTATCCGCCCGGCTCGGTTATAAAACCGCTGATTCTTATCGCCGGACTGGAATCCGGCAAGATTACATCTGACGAGGTCATATCCTGCCCCGCCAAGAAAGCCCCAAAAGGCTGGCCGAGTTGCTGGTTGTACAACAAATACCCTTGGACAGGCCACGATGATAAGTGGGAAAATTATGCTCGCAACGCCATCAGGGGCAGTTGCAATATTTATTTTTCCCGTCTGGCCGATAGAATCGAACCTGCGGTCCTGCAGCAATGGTTTTTCAGGTTTGGCTACGGCCGGAAAATTCCTCTCCCTCCTCATTCGTACTTTGCAAGTCTCGAACCTGCTCGCCAACCACGGGTCACGACCCACACGCTGCGGAACTTAAACCAGGTGCCCGGAATAATTTCCTCCGGAAATCCCCAGGGCACAATCCTGCCGCAGGACAGAAGAATGTTCGGCATAGGACAGGGGAATTTGCGCGTGACACCGCTCCAGGTCGCAAATGCAATGGCGGCTATCGCCCGCGGCGGATTGTACAAACATCCTCGGCTTTTTCTTGTGAATCGTGAGACGAGCATCGAGCATCGCTTGTCCGCCATAGCTTCAGCGAAGGCGGAAGCATCGAGTATCGAGGTCAACCTTGACATCTCCCCGGACACTTTGGCTGTTCTTCGGGACGGTATGAGTGCCGTCGTTAACGAACAAGGCGGAACGGCTTACAACCAATTTCAGCATAGCCGTTTTGCCCGGCAGGGCGTCAGCGTTTTCGGCAAGACCGGCTCAACGGAAAAGCCGGCCCACGCCTGGTTCGCAGGCTTTGCCGAGGACAGTTCGCGCCGTGCCATCTCCGTTGCCGTTTTGGTCGAGGGAGGCCAGCACGGCTCAAGCGACGCAGGCCCCTTGGCCCGCGACATCATCCAGTTCTGCATCGACACCCGCTATTTAGGCAATCCCCAACCACCGGAATAAAACCTGTCACCAACCCCGTGGACTTATTTGCCAGCTTCCTTTCTCGCGTAACAATCTGTACTTGTCTGCCGGCAGGACAGTCGATATACTGGATAACGGCTCTTTGAAAATACGGTACAACAGAAACCGCTATAACTCCCATGCTTCAAAGACTTTTTTCGTCAAAAGGGGCAGAGGTTTAATCCTGCGACAGGCACACTTTTGCCCCCACCGTAGAGAGCTAACAAGGCAATTATATGGAGGTTATCATGTGCAGAAGAGAAATTTTATTGTTGTTATCTGCTCCGGTCTTCATATTGGCAGTGCAAATGGGGTGTAGCCGAAAGCCGGTTATTAGCGACCCAAACATCATTCTCCCTAAATGCGCTCAGCGAATGCAAATGAAGTTTCCCCCGAGCACCCGTTTCCTTGGCTTTGCTGAAGGTACGGGTCAAGATTATTCAGCACGCCTGAAATTTGAGATAGATATAGACGACTTGGAGTTTTTTATCCGCAACTCTCCGTTTGCAGGCAAAGAGTTACGGACCGATCGAACGTATATGAGCCTATCAGCCGGCAAAAAGTGGTGGACAGCCGGCAACAACTCCAAGACATACAAATCAGGCTTTACCAGGGTTCCGAGCCGTTATTCCGAACCAATGGCTATTCTTATAGATTTGGACAAACCGGAGAAGGCCGTCATCTATTTAAAATATAGGGGGCGGCCCCTATTTCAGGATGAATAGGTTTTTCTACCGTTTTTGAAAGCCCTTAAAACCAACGAGACCGTCAGTATTACTCCAACCATGGGCAGCCACCAATGAAAACGAACCGGTTATTTCTCACACTTGCCTTAGTCAGCTTCACTCTTTCGCTGCCCATCGCCTGCTGTAGCCGACCGGCCTCAGGATAAGTTTTAGTGGTCTTCTCTCGTCCCTCCTCTGTATTCTGCCTCCCGAGCCTTGACTCCTGCTTTCATCCCTGCTTTTTCAGTTGTCTTTGCGCTAGGTGGCAATGCCACCTACTGAACTCCACCCTCCCCCCTTGTGCCCTCTATTTTTCCCTCTGTCTGACATCCAGATATCCAGATATCCTGCAACCTGATTTTCTGATATCCCGATACTCTAATAATCATCCGCTTCCCGGCACGCCCAAATATCCCAGCGTTTTCTCAAGGATTCTCGCAGCAACCGGTGCAGCGACGGTCCCTCCCGTATAGCCTTTCCCAAGTTCTACATTCGGCTTGCGGATTGAAACCAAAACCACTACCGCTGGGTCCTCCGCCGGTGCGCCAGCTACAAAAGAAGCGATATATTCACTTTCAGAATATCCTCTCTCATTGCTCTTGGCCATATTTGCAGTTCCCGTCTTGCCGAATACCTGCCATTTTTGCAGTTTTGCTTTCTTTCCCGTCCCTTCATTGACTACGCCAGCCATAGCGTCCCTGACAATCCATTCGGCCACTTCCGGCTCTACCACGAAACCAACACGCGGCGGCGGCCGTTTTAGCTTAACGATTTCGCCGTCATTATCGACGATTGCGCTGACCACGTACGGCCGCACCAGGTGACCTCCGTTTGCAAGCGTACAAAACCCGCGAACTAATTGAATCGCAGTCACGGAAATCTCCTGACCGAAAGGTATTCGCGTCACACTGTATCCTGTCCACTTCTGCGCCGGCCGCAGCAGCCCTTCAACCTCACCCGGCAAATCGACTCCGCTCTTTTCGCCGAAGCCGAAAAGCTTCAAACCTTCATACAGCTTCTTCTTGCCGAGCTTCTGTCCGATTTTGGCCATCCCTATATTGCTCGACTTGACTAAAATTTCGCGCACCGACAAATCACCGAACCTGTGGTTGCCGTACTCTCCGATTCGCCCATACCCCTTGCCGTGATAGTTCCCGTTCTCGCAGAATATCTTTTCGCTCTTGTTCACGATGCCGCCGTCCAGCGCAATTGCAGCAACAATCGGCTTCAGGATACTGCCCGGCTCGAATTGGTCCGTGGTCGCCCGATTGCGAAAACTGTTTGGGTCCGCTGACCTGATATTGTTCGGATTAAAATCAGGCAGCGAAACCATAGCTAAGAGAGCGCCGGTTTTTGGCTCCGCCACTATCGCCACAGCCGACTCGGCCTCGTAGCCTTCATATTGTTTCAAAAGTTCCGCTCGCGCAAACTGTTGAATCGTCGCGTCAAGTGTCAAAATGATTCCAACACCGTCGCGCAAACGCCCGCTTTGCTCTTTCAGAGAAATTGACCGCCGACGCGCATCGGCCAACAGTATATTCTGCCCCGGCAGACCGCCGAGTTCTTTATCGTACTTCAATTCGACCCCGGCCAAGCCTCGGTTGTCGAGGCTTGTAAAACCGACAATATGTGCAGCTAACGGCCCTGCGGGGTAATGTCTTTGCCAGTCAGATTGTACGCCGATACCGTAGATTTTGCGCGCCCTGCTGCATTCATTTGCTGTCGCGCCAACTTTAATTCTTACGAATCCCGGGTTTTTGCTCTCGTATATGAGTTTGCATATTTCGTGAGCGCCCATATTCACCATCGGGGCGAGCTTGGTGGACGTGTTCTTGGTGTCCTTTATAATTCGCGGCTCGGCAAAAATTGCCTGTATCTTATTGCTTGCCGCGAGTTTCCTGCCGTGGCAGTCAACAATCACGCCGCGCTGAGGCTTCAAAGTAACCAATTTCTGCTGCTGCTTGATGGAAATAGAGCGATAATGCTCATTCTTGAAATGCTGCAGATAAAAGCACCGTGCCAGCAGTAACAAAAATGCTGCAAGCACCAGCAGCAGAAGGACAATCGTGTTGCGAACGTTTTTTAATTTTGTAGTCGATAATGACTCGTTAGTATTGAACCGTAAGTTTCTCTCACTCTTTGTCATTATCATCACTCTGGCGCAGCCTCTTTGTCAAGATGCTCCGAAATGCTGGCGGGATTTATCAGGTTTTCCAACTGCAGTTGCTTCTGCCAAAGCTGTTGTTTCAGCCGGCTCTGCTCGGCCTCAAGAGTACACAGCTTATAGAAAGTGCGGTTGTTGGCGCTCCGCAGAGCCACCGTGAGTATCAGGACAGCCGTAAAATAAAAGATGACAAAAACAAAACAAAATCGCGACCCCATAATTCGTACATCGCTCGCATAAATCGTAGCGGTGTTTAAGTACGCGACTTGTGATATGCCTTCAGCTTCACCGAGTCGGCAACCGCAGCCGCATCCCAATAGAAAGAGAATCCTCGTCGTCCAGAGTACCAGCGTTTAGTCTGGCTATTTCCGTCCACTTAGTGGCGTCGCCAAGCTGCGCAGCGGCAATGCGCCACAGGCTGTCACCGTCCCTGACAACGTATTGTCCAGCGCCGTCCTTCGAACGACGTATTCTGCCAATGGACTTAACTTTCTCAAACATCTTTGCAGGAAAGACGCCTCCAATTCTGTTTTTATCCGCCACGGTTGCCGGTAGGGGGGGTATGACAATTTTTTGCCCTTCGTAGATTTCGTCGGCCGATTTCAGTGTCTTGCGATTAGACTGAAATATTTTGATAACATTTGCTAATCTGTTGCCCTCCTCATCGCCATAAAATATCTTCGCTATATGGCTAAGATTATCACCCGCCGCCACAACATAGACTTTCGGCAAAGTCCTTTTTCTCGTCCCGACCTTCGGCCTTTCTTTGCTTTTGGCTACAGGCTTTCTTGGACCGACTTGTTTGGCTTCGACAGTTTCCTTTTTTTCGGAAAGATTGCCTGGCAACGGCATTTCAAACCGCGTACCCGGTTTAGGTATCGGCGTCGCCTGGGCTATCCGGGGGTATTGTATTATCGGCTCATTTTGTTCTATGACCTTTCGCTCCCTGGCTGCAAGCCCGAAACCATTGTTCTGTGAATTGAACATCGTGGTGCTCAGCTCGTTGTTGTTGCTTTCTGAGCGGAATCTTGGCAGGCCGTTGATTAAGAATGCAATTATAAATATGAAGACCAAACCCAACAGTAAACCAACCTTGGCGTCAGAAGTCATAACTGAAACTCCCTTTTCTTCTGTTTTCTATTGTCTTTCAGCGATTCTCAATTTTGCGCTTCTTGCC
The DNA here is from genome assembly GCA_964582985.1 of uncultured Pirellulales bacterium. Lineage (GTDB taxonomy): Bacteria > Planctomycetota > Phycisphaerae > Sedimentisphaerales > Anaerobacaceae > CAZQYB01. The sequence goes on from CAZOUM010000036.1 coordinate 22,828, forward strand.
CGCCGATTATCGGCCGTTTCCTCTCGCGATGGCGTAATCGGCTTCTTCGTTATTACCCTGTATACGCCCTCCTTTTCATTCTCCTTAAAATCGTTCTTAACTAATCTGTCCTCTAAGCTGTGGAAGCTGATGACCGCTATTCGACCATTTTTCTTTAACAGCTTCGGCGCCGCGGCAAGCAGTTTCTCCAAATTCTCCAGCTCCTTATTGACCGCGATTCGCAGTGCCTGAAAGGTCCTGGTTGCCGGGTGTATCCTGCGTTTGTGTCTTTGCCCGGGTTTGCCCAGTGCCCTGCAGACTATCGAGGCTAACTCACCTGTTGTGGTGACCGGCCGGTGCCGCACGATAAACCGTGCAATACGCCGCGATGCCCTGTCCTCGCCCAACTTATAAATCAAATCCGCTAATGATTTCTCATCTGCTTTATTGATTATATCGGCAGCGGTCGTCTTTAATCTTTTGTCAATTCTCATATCGAGAGGCATATCCCGAAGAAAACTAAGGCCCCGCTCAACGTCCGCTAAATGCGCCGAGCACAGACCCAAATCTGCCAATATAAAATCGGCTTTGTCTATACCCTGTTCGTGGAGTTCCTTGGCGATTTGCGAAAAATTCGAGTGCACCAGGATAACTTTGCAGGCGAGGTCCCTTAAAATAAATTGGGCCCTTCGGATAGCATTCTTATCAAGATCAAAACCGACGATTACTCCCGCAGGGCCCAGGTCCTGGCCGAACAGGAAACTATGACCTCCATGTCCAATGGTCGCATCGACCATCACCCCATCCGGGGGTAAGCTTATCTGTCCAGCCAACGTCTTCGCAAGAACCGGAATATGTTCTGCTGCCGAACCGTTCACTATCAAATCCGCCGACGCGGTTTTCTACCCTCCAAGTGCAATACATTCTATACACTCCAGGCCGCGCAATGTAGAATGCAGGCTTTCAACTTATTGTTACTGGTCTTTTCTGTTTTTTGAGTCTCTTAACAGCGGGCGAAAACTCAATCCTGTCAAAAGTCTCATCCAGTTTCTTGAGCCTCTTGAGCCGTTCATCAAGAACAGCTATTGATGCGGACGTCTGCTCGTCAACTGCTCTTTCACCACTAAGGCTTTTCTCTACAATCCGGCAATGATTCTCATCTGCTTCAATCATCTTGTCTTCGCTCCAAAGTCAGACTTTCCTTGCTTTGTTTTTGCAGAATAACTTGTCTGGCCTGCGACATCTGCTGTTGATATTGGCTCATATGGTCTGCGAGATACTGTTCCCAGTCCTCGCTGTTCCATAGTTCGATATGGTCTCTGACGCCGACCAGTGTAACGCGGTCTTTCAATCCTGCCCTTTTCCGTAATTTCTCATTCAGTAGCAGTCGTCCCTGCCGGTCCAACTCCACCTTGCTGGCCAGCGCAAAGCTCATTCGCTCGAATGTCACGCTCTCGTCTGGTGCCGTTGGCCTGTCGGTAGTCGAAAGGGCGATTTGCTCGAAGTATTTCTCCGGGTACAGGCAGAGTATGCCGTTTGCGCCGAGGACAAGATAGAAATTGCTGCCGTGTTCCTCGGCGTCGATTTGGTTCCTCAATTTGTTAGAGATGAGGACTCTGCTTTTTCCATCGACTGTGTGTTCGTATTCACCTGTTAATAACAACATGGTTTTCGTCCCACTTAGTTTCTCTGTATAGGGAAATTCTACCACTTTCTCCCACCAAGCAAACATAAAAAACCGCTTTTTTTAAAATTTCTGAAAAATTTTATTATAGGACTAAATCAAAAACGACTTAATCCACGCCTGCAAAAGCGCTTAGGCAAATCTGCCCCCCTATATTCAGCCGGGAAGTTTTCGCACGGCTGTCCTGTTAGGAATTGCCAAATCCAAAAGTATTTCGCCGCGCAATTTATTGCGCGGGTTCTTGCTCGCGCCACGCACCTCAGTCTAACGACTAAAGACCCGCGACCCGTGGCCCGGTTGTTTTTGGTTTTTGCACTGTAGTTTTGGACTTTGAAGCGTGAAGCGTATCTCGCTGGACAATTGTGGAAAGCGCTATTTTTTTTGAGGCAGAAAAAAAGAAGGCCACCACCGGGGAGGCGATGGCCTGCTCACAGGGACCGACCTGCCACACCCGCCAGGCGGCCCCATAGGTCAAACAAACCTATCCTGAGCTTGGAGGATTAAATATTTTATACCACACACGCCCCGCAAGGTCAAGGGAAATTTCGTAGCTCGTGAAATATATTTCGCTGCGGAAAGCTCGAAAACAGGGCAAAAATCAAGGTGAAAAATGCAAAATTACAGTGAAAAATTCAAAATTTTCGATGTCTCCGCCGCGCTCGCAATGACAGCGGCACTGCCGTTTTCGGCCTTCGGCTTCTATGCCTTGTCCACTATACCCTAAACGCTATACCCTACTTCCCCATCAGCCGGTTATCGCCAACCACTGCGGCGGGGCTGAAGGTCGGTCAAAACTGCAGCGGGTCACGGACAAAAATCCCAATTCATAAAATTTTTTTTATTCGTTTCTATATAAGGATTTAGCCAAACCCTTCGGCTGCGCTCAGGGCAGGTTTTCAGCGCAAATGCGCAAGTTCGTCCAATTATGGGGGGCCGCGTTTTTCGCACCAAAGCCTCATCCAAAAGGACAACTCGATGCAACAAGCGCCAAAGAAAAGAGATTGCTCGAACTGTTACTTTTCCCGGCTTATCGCCGACCGCCTGCACTGCGTCAAGAACTCCCCTATCGTCGACCTTGATACCGGCGAGGCCCACTGGCCGGCAGTAAAACATGATGACACCTGCGGCTGCTTTCGCTACACGGATGATAATCCCATCGAGACCGACCGTTGGCCGAGGAACGAGTTGCCCATTTATAGAGACCGCTTCGGCGACTACTGCAAAATCCCCCTCACCCAGGGCAAATTCGCAAAAGTCGACCCCGATGACTACTTATGGCTCTCACAATTCCGCTGGCACTGCAAAACAAACCCAAACGCCACCTACGCCGTCCGAACCATCACCCACGCCGGCAAATCAAAAAGAATCTTTATGCATCGCTTGATTATGAATACCCCCGCGCATCTTGTCTGTGACCACGTGAATCACGATGGATTGGATAACAGAAAGGCCAATATTCGCAACTGCACCATCAGGCAGAACAATGCCAACTCCCGCTCCGCCAAAAACGCCTCCTCAAGATACAAAGGCGTATCTTGGAACAAAACCCGCAAAAAATTCGCCGCCTATATAAAAAAAGACGGCAAACAACTAAACCTCGGCCTCTTCAACTCCGAAATCGAAGCCGCCCACGCTTATGATGCCGCCGCTCACAAGTTGCATGGAGAGTTTGCAGCGTTAAATTTCGACGCGTGAATAGTGAAGCGTATCTCGCTGGACAATTGTGGAAAGGACTATTTTTTCGAGGCAGAAAAATGCAGGCCACCGCCGGGGAGACGATGGCCTCAGGTCAAACAACCTGTTCTGAGTTCAGCCTCCAGCCATACCCAACTGGAGGCTGTCTTGGAGGATTACACATTTTATACCACACACCGCCCGCAAGGTCAAGGGAAATTTCGCATCTCGTGAAAAATATTTCGCTGCGAAAAGCTCGAAAACAAGGCAAAAATCAAGGTGAAAAACGCAAAATTGCAGTGCAAAATTGAAAATTATGGAGATTGCCACGGGCCACGAGTCACGAACCGGCCGGGAGGGCATATGATGAGGCCGCGAAGAAGTATCATGGGGAGTTTGCAAACTTAAATTTTTCGTTAAAAAAATAGTTAAAAGCGCCTTGTTTTTCAAGCTAAACAATATAGCGGCATTTCGCGCAGACCAGGCATTTTTCACAGTGCGGTTTTCTAGGAGTGCAAACGAGGGCCGTAAAATCAAGAACAGCGAGGTTAGCCTTGCGAGGTTTTCTCCCGGATGCATATATTTTAGCTATTTCTATCACATATTTATCCCTGCGTCCTTCTTTTGACGTCTTGAGGGCAAAATATCTTCTGTACAATCTTACAATATTGCTGTCAACTATCCCCTCTTTTCTGTTATAGGCTATGGATAATACTGCTCCTGCTACATAGTCCCCTACCCCCGGTAGACTCATCAATTGCGGTTTGTTTTGAGGCACGCGACATTGATACTTTTTTCTTAGTTCTCTTGCCACCAAGCGAAATGATGGGAGGCGCCAGTTTAATCCCAAAGGCTGGAGAATCCGTTGTAATTTTTTATTTCGAGAGTTTGCCATAGCTTCAATATCCGGATATTCTGTGAATATTCGTTCGTAAACTTTTTTAACTTGGTCTGCTTTCGTTCGCCTGAGCATCATTTCAGCAATCAAAACTCTGAACGGGTCAAAGGTTTCTCTCCAGGGATAGCTTCGACCATTCTTGTTAAACCATCGAAGAATCTTAGCCCTCAATATCCGTACATCTTCTATGGAAGGTATTTGCTTCGCTAATTCAACTTTCACGGATCTTCCTTAGCTCCTTAATAATGGCTCGAGCAATGCCACGGGCGAACAAAGGAGGGACAGCGTTGCCCACCTGTTTGAATTGTTCAGTTCTGGGTCCTTCAAATTTGAAGTTATCAGGGAATGATTGGCACCGGGCTGCCTCCCTGACAGTAAAAGATCTGCACTGGTTAATGCTCGGATGTATATAATAATGCCCGTCCTTAGAGATGTGAGCGGTTATTGTTGAGGATGGCCGGGTCCACCATTGAACCTTGAATCTATCAACAAATTTATCAAGGTGCTTGTGGTTCGGAATCAGGTCGGGTTCTTGCTCTATGAGATCATTTAACGTTGCCGCTCCGCTTCCGTTCCTGTGATTTTCAATAAAGAATCTATATCTTTCAAGGTCGCTCTTCATGTGCGTTCTTGCTCTATGATTTAGAACCCCGGGCGAATCCTTTCTCATTTCCCTCTGGTAATATCCAAGATTTAGACTGCAATTGTAAGGGGCAAACCAAGCATCACTCCCTTCACCGGGTTGCAATGCTGGTAAATCACTAATAGCATCATCAATAGTAAGTCGATCCTGATTTCTACTTCTTATGGCTTGTTTCTGTAACATCCTGAATATCGCCTTTATCCGCGGACTTTTGCGCTCCAGAGACTTCTTATACCCGAGGACAATCAACCTTTTTCTGGTTTGAGGGACGTGGAAATCCGCACTATCAAGAATGTAGGACCGCGGATCTTTACAGATTCGTTCCAGAGGCGGGGTTATTTCGTAAGCAGGTTCCATTGCTGAAAAGTCCTCGAGAAGCTTAACAAAGATTTCCTTCCCTTTAGCTTTTGCGCTAAAGAGGCCCGGTACATTTTCGTAAACAAAAAAGTCAGGGTGAAGGTTCTGAAGAATCTCAAGGTAATGTTTATAAAGATAATGCCGCGTATCATTCTGCATTCTTGCCAAATCTCTCGCTCTCCCGATAAGTGAATAGGGTTGACACGGTGGTCCTCCAAGAAGGACATGAAACTTTGGTGCACCATGGAATTTTTTGCTTGCCTCGATCCTCTTAAGAATTTCATCTATTCCATCTTCTCCCAGCGTCGCCTGAATAACCCGATGAGAAATTAACTCTCGCAGGTCCGGAAACCTGTCAAGAATGTCCTCCCTTCCAATTTGTCCTCTGAGATATCTACGGTATAAATAACCCTTTCCTCTCTCTTTCAGCCCATGATATACATGCCGGCTCCTTAAAGTCTCACACGGCCATTTATCCATCTCTACTTGAGCAATGACGTTAAATCCTGCTTGGCTAAACCCTTCACTCAAACCTCCACACCCAGCAAAGAGATCGATTACAAAACAGTTCCTATTCATTAACTTTGCCCTTGATCATCTTGTTCAATGATTGTAACTGTTTCCTTAATTCATCTGCTGTCCAGTTATTTTTACAGCATTTTTCAACAGTTTCACAAAGAATTTTTTTTTCTTTAACTATTGCTTTATATTCTAGGATATCAAACCATCTTGACCACGTCATACCTTCATGAAAAACCAAATTTACGGGGATTTTAGCCAGAATATACATATGCTCAAAATATCTCGTCAATTTTTCGAGAGAAGGATTTCTCTTAGTATCTACCCGTAGGTCTTTTTTAAGCCGTACGAAGGCCTCTTTTCTAGCAGATTCACTATTCAACTTCAACTTATCCACAAATTGAAGAATCTTTCCCAAATTATACCAGTTTTTAAGTCTATTTTTTTCTCCGGATGTGCTCTCTATGAATTCCTTTATCTTTTTCGCTTCTTTTTTTATGATTTCATCATCTTCATCCGCTTTTAACGTCTCTTCTAGAAGCTCTTCAAGACTCCCTCCGTTCAACTTGACTTCAATAAAATCACCTCGGTAGACTGTACCGTTTCCGTTGATGTATCGCCCTCGATATTTTCTCTTTCTTCCTCTTTTTGCCATTACATTTGCCTACCTTCCGGTTAAATAACTTGCCCACATTTCATCAAAAAGGTCTTTTGCCTTCTTAATCTCCCCGATATCGTAAGAAATCTTCTCATCTTGCCACCATTTTAAACTTACTTCTCGCACCGCTTCGTGCAACGAAATATTTATAATTATTGGCCCCAATTCTTTCGCCTTTTGTCTATTGCTCAGAACCCCTGAACTCCAGACTACATCAATTTCAGGATAGGCTCTGTTTATTAGTAGTTCCCCTTTATCATTTATCGGGACATTTCTCAAGTTTGCTTTTGGACCACCTAAAGCCTTAAATAAGATTTTCCTCAGCCACCCACCCGTTGGCGGAGGGTCTTGCTCGAAATAAAAGATGGCTGTTCTCTTATGCTCCACATCCAGAGGCTTGTATTCCAGCCGTGCTCTTAAAAGATATTTACCTTTTGAAAGGCCCAAAGCAGAAAGGTCAATTTCAGCAAATCGTAATGATTTTCTTGTTTCTGATTCTATTTTCAGCTTGTTAATACTATTTAACCAGAATTCCGCTCCACCTGCGTCCTGAATCCCGCAGCAAAGATTCACAAACACATCATTTTTCGTAGTGTTTACAACCCCTCCTTTTATTTCCATAATATCTCCTGTGTTAAATCTCTTATTCGAACCCTGATATCCCCAAGGAGAGATGTGAACTACAGGAGGTGGTTTACCATTCCCACCGTTTCCGCCCTTTTTCCTTCCTCTGCCAAGTCCTTCCAAGTGTTCATCAACAAGTTTATTAACAGTTCGTATAATCTCATCGAGGTTCATTAGCGGAGGTTTAATCTGTTTCCCCTTGGAATATTTCAATAGAAACTCCTCTGCAACAACGTCGATTTTCTTCCTTAATTTAACCCAGATTGCTTTCCGGCTCTCAAATCCTTCGTGATTAGCAAGTTCGATCTCCCACATTTCTTCATCCAGCTGCTCGTCCATCATGCAATATCCGTGTGTTCTTTGTCTTATTTCATCGGGCGTTGAAGACGGTAAATCATACCTGCATACAGCCATTCGACCTCTTTGGATGGCAATTCCCCGCAGGGATGCAGCTACTGGTTCTTCTGCCAAGACAATTTTCAATTTTCTTATTCTGCCATGTCCTTTATCAATTGAAATCCTTTCTCCAACAGTTTTGTCTTTCACCTTCGGGAATTGTGGTAGATCAATTTTTTCTAATTCTGTTTTGCCCCCTTGCGTTATTCTTACCTCAATATCAATCCCGTAATTTCTTATCAGCTCCCACCAAGACTCTGAAAGCTGCTTCGCTAAATATCCATTGATTATTTCCTCTACAAGCTCCTCTTTCACGCCGAGAATCCATATTCTTGTTCCAATGTGGTTGAGTCTTGACTTTGACGGGAAAAAATCATTGATTAACTTCAGTGACCCGTCAGCTTTCTTAACCCACCCGGCATCCCTTTTATCTGGTGTATCGCTTTCCTGCCAGTAGCCAACATTTGTTCTAATTGAATATCTATATTTCTCAGTATCAGAATTAATCGATTCCGTTAGAATCCTGTTAGTCGATGAAAAGAACAAGTATAAAGTTTTTCCCTGACCCCAACGTCCGATACCGCCCTGATAGTCTCCTTTTGTGGTAACCCAATGTGAATGAAACGCCTTCCACCTTTGATCGTTCATTCCAACGGTTCCAAAATCTTCAAACATTAATACATTTTTATGACCATCCAACTCCTTGAAGAACTCATACACCATCTTAAAGCCGGTGCCTTTCTTTCTGTGTATTCTGGCTTCCCAAGAGTTTTGCATCGAATCTTTGGCAATGCCTCTAATCTTGTCCTCGTATTGTCTCGAGATTATTTCATCAAGATTGCTCAGATCAGCCTTCACCTCTCTCATTGGATACCTCCCTTCTATACTTCAAAATTTATCAGCCACAGCCGATTTTCCCCTTATCTAATTATGCTACCAAAAACCACACTTTCCGCCAAGCAATTCCGTCGCTCGTGTCTCGTATCTCGTGAAGCGTGATTCAGTATTTAGTTATTTCGATGAAGTTCTCCGCTCTTGGGTGTAGGCGTTCTTTCACCCCACAAAATACCCCAAATCCAAATTCCCGTCAACCCAATTTCCTCTCCTCCACTCACCACTCACTACTCACTACTCACCACTCACTATTCTCTTATGCGTGAATTTTTTCTCGCCACTGGAATAGTCCGCCACAACCTGTCCGTTGCCCAAAAGCTTGTATTTATAAATCACGAGCCCTTCAAGTCCCACCGGCCCGCGGGCGTGTATCTTATT
>CAZOUM010000037.1:0-29911 GCA_964582985.1 uncultured Pirellulales bacterium
CCTCTACATCTGTCGAGAACCCTCTACAAATCAGCTCTTTTTATGCAAAACAAACCCAATTTCCCGGATGCCCAAATGAACGTAAATAAAGTATTAACAAAGGATTATGAAAATAAACGCCTCCGTGGACGCCGGAAAAACAAAGCCAATCAAAGCCAATTTCCGAAAAGCCAGAATGAAATTAAACTTCTATTTAACAAAGGATTATGAAAATAAACAACTTTGCAGACACGGGGAAAACGAACCCAAACAAACCCAATTTCCGAAAGGCCAAAATGAAATTAAACTTCTATTCAACAAAGGATTATGAAAATAAACCACGCCTTCGGACTCCGGGAAAACAAACCCAATCAAACCCAATTTCCGTCCAGAAAGCGCACATTTTTACCCATTTTTCTTGCCTATTTTACCCAAACCACACAAGCCAACTCTGCCGTCACCTACGCAACGGCCCTTACCTGGACCCGAGTCCATATCCTCAGTATATTTTCTCTCCCGATTCCTTGTCGGAAGCCTTTTCCTCCTCTTTTTCTTTCGGCTTTTTCTTCGGCTTTTTCCTGCGGCCCCCACCCCACGCGCTGCCTCCTCTGGCAGTTGCTTGGACTGTCGACCCCGAGGTTGCGCTGCTGGAGGCCGCTCTGATCAGGGCCACACCGCCCAGGACCAAAGCAAGTACGATGGCCCCTGCCAACCACAAGCGTGCTCTTTTCTTGAATCTCTCAACCATAATAATTCTCTTTCTTAATCAGTATTAGTCTGCGATTCTATCAGATTACTATCCTCCGGGTCTCCTGGAACGCCTGCCTACCCGGCGTGGAGGTGATTTGTCATCGTCAGTCGAGTTACTATCCTCGGCATCGGGTTCTTCCTTTTCTTTTGATGGACCGGCCCAAAACCTAAAGCCGCCGACACGCCCGCCGCCATAACCTCCGCTTTTGCGGACGGTGCCGGAGCCGGCGGGAGCATCGTCATCGCCTACGGCTTTGGCACCGCCCGCCCGTGTGATGTCCTCATCTTCCTCTGTATCACCGGCATCAACCGTTACTATCGGCGGCTCGCGGTCGATGCTGACAATTTCGGGAGAGCCCGGTTCTTTTGCAGATTCTGTCGGCCCCGGCGGTTCGGGTTGTTCAACTTCGCGAACGACCGGCGGCGCAGGTTCTTTGGCCGGCTGAGTGATGTCCTTATAAGCAACGACTCCCACTGTGCCGATGGCTGCCGCTGCCGTGGCAGCAATAATTTTGGTCTTGATTCCGACCAACAGACCGGTCGTCGCCGTGCTGCTTCCAGAAGAAGCCGCCGTCGTTCCCAAAAGCGCCATTTTGCCCAGCTCTTTCATCACAAGTGCCGGCGCCGCCTCGACGGCGTTTTCAGTCAACAGAGAAACCAAAGCAGTTGCGGCAACTATGACGCCGCGCTTGCGCAGCGTCTCTCGGAGCTTCGAGACGCCCGATTCGACCCTGCGAGAAACCGTCGGCTGCGATACGCTCATCTCGTCCGCGATGTCTGCCATAGACCGACCTTCAAAAAAGCGCTGTATCAAAATTTTTCGCGTCTCGTCATCAAGCTCATCCAGTCCTTCGTCAATGTGGCCTGATATATCCTCCCAGCTTTCGGCTTCGCGGAGCTTTTCAACGGCATATTTTGCTTCCCGCCGCCTTCGGCGAGAATCCCTGCGAACCACATCGATAGCTTTTCGCGTGGCCACACTGTGCAGCCAGGAGGATACAGAGCCGGTAATACGCCCCGCGTCCTTATACAACTGGAAAAAAGTTTCCTGCACTACATCTGCTGCTCTGGTTTTGTCCTCCAGCACTCGCAAAGAGGCGCCGTAAACCAATCCTGCATGCCGGCGGACAATCTCCGAAAACGCCTCCGCATCGCCCTTATTGGCAAAACGCCGTAATAAACTGATTTCTTTATCCAACATGATATTTCCTTTCGAAATTTGAATTCTCTTCAACGAATCATAAACAGGTCGTTGCGAAGGTAAACATTATTCACGAAATTGCAGCCTCATCCGTTATTTTATCAAAAATGGCTGCTCCCACCTGCCAAGAAAGCCGCTCAAAGCCGAAAAACGCCAAAATCCAAACGCGGTTAAACTAAGAGCCACTGCTTCACTTTATTTTATCATCAAGCTCACCGAGCCCAAAGCCTTCGGCAATAACAACATGCTCTTTGTCCGTCAGAACCAGCCAGGGCAGCGAACGTACTCCCCAGGCCTTAAGAACCTCGTTATATATTCCGTCGCCAAATTTTCCGACCGGAAAGGTTACATTGTGCGTGCTTGCCCAATCATTTAGCCGTTTTGTCTCAATGGGGAGGGCTTGCACCAAAATTATTATCAGATATTTTTTCGCAAGACTGCTCGCCCTGTCTCTAAGGGTCAGTACACACTGCTGTGAGGAAGGCTGGTCCAGGTTACAGAAACATACAACAATTTTTTTGTCTGCGGTTTGGTTCGGACTGAGTCTCAGGTTAAAATATGAAAACTTGGGCAAAGTCTTAACCACCGGAAATAGCCCTTCATTCGGATAGTACCTAACCCTGTGGCCATTGGCGTCGGCAACAAACTTCGCGTCTTTTGACCATTTGTATTGGGGACTGCCGTTATAGCGATGGCCATCGGTGAGATTCGCGAAAAAGGGAACAATCGTCCCATCTTCGATGTCGTCCGGAATAAAAGAGCCTAATGCATCATGATCAGGATTAAGGATGAATTGAGTTCGCTTATGATGATACTTGCTCCTATAGAAACTGCCGTTTCTGAAAGTTCTATCAAACTCAATATCCGCTTCCATAGGCACCCATATATCGTCGATTTTCCTGAAACGTACGTTTTCCATAGAAGAAAACATCCTCTCTCTTGCGCCCAAAACGTAATCAACAATGAATACCACATCACCTCGTGCCCTTTCAACTGTTGCCTTCGCAATGTTATATCCATGCTCAGGATCTATATAAACCTCGTACTTGCCGTGCCTTGTTACTGCGTCGATAATATAACATTGCGACTTGCCTACACGCTCGGTTTCATGCCGCACGGATATGGTATCAGCTTTGCGAAGAATTGAATCTACGCGTTCAACGTCACCCTCAAGAAAACCTCTCAGTGGTGTACGCCTGTGAGTTTCATACATCTCCTTCACCCTCTTAACATCGTACCTGAAATCCATGATGTGAAGTCTGCCCCCTCTCTGACTGATATCGACTTTATCGTACTGGAAGAAGGTCTTGCCGTCCCATAGGCTGCTTTGGTACTTGGCCTTATTTTTTGGAGTGAATTCGGGTTGCATTCCTATGTGCCCCCACAAGCGATTGCGACGGCTGACGCGCTTGCCGTCAAATCGGATTTCAGTAAAGCTACCTGCCTTGCCTTTTCCGACATGGCGAAGTGATCTGAGAAATGAAGTGCTTCCTTCAATACCTTCGACCTCGAATTTGAGAATGAAAGATTTAAGTTTGTCCTGTGTTTCTGCGTACTTATTCAGCAGTTCCGCGACAGTAGGATGTTTTGTGGCAGAGAGGCTGGTTTTCTCGGATTCCGGTTTCGCCTTCTCCGCCGAATTTGCTAATGTGGCCGCTGCCGAACAGGCCAAAATCACAATACAAACTGCTCTTGAGAACCCACTCATAATCCGCCCGTTACAAGAAAGTCATCTCTTTGGTTCATACACGCAAGGTTCTGGCCCTGACTATGCTGCGACCGCAGTTGTCCCACTAATATAGACGCAACAGCAATACAATTGTCATAAAGAAAACACAAACTTGGCCGTGCAAAGATAAGACGTTCCGAAGCTGGAAAGTATTCAAGAAATTGTTCTCTCACCTGCCTTTTTCGCGCAATACGCTATCTACATTCGGCCTTAACGCCGGTACCACTGCTCAGCATTGCGGTAGGTCTGGATCGTGGAGGAAATCATTTTGCTGACGGAGTGATTTTCTCTTAGACACTCCTGAGCCCCCGTGGCGAGCCGGCGGGCCGATTCATGACTGTCAAGCAGCCGCTGCAGACTGCTGTAGATACTAAGCTCATCATCCGGCTCAAATACGGCGGCGGTCCGGCCTTCAATAATCAAATCATCGACCCCACCCTTACAGGCTGCGACAGCCGCTCCTACACTCATCGCTTCCAATAGAAGAGGGTCGAAAGCATCTCTCGGTTGTGGGCGTATGAAAATGTCACCGGCTGCAAGAACTGAACGCCGGGGCTCCAATCTCGAAACAATAGTAACAATCCAGAAAAGACCAAGGGCACGGAGCAATTTGCGCAGATGTTTCTCCGCACGCCCGCTTCCTATCAGTACCAACAGGAATTCATATCCGTCAATCACGAGATGTTTCACTGCATTCAATAGCATCTCAAAATCGCGTACGTTATCAAAAGGATGGCTTGTCACCATACACGCGAGTCGCCCCGGCTCAGAAAAACAACAACTTTCCTCTCTGACAAAAGTTCCGGTATTCATCTGCTCAATTCGCTCAGCAAGCCTGGGATAGACTTTGGAAAGATTAGCCGCAATGCTTTCGGCCGGTGTAATGATTTTTGCACATCGTCTCGATGAGACGGAAAACTGTGCCCATCCTTTCTGCAGAGAGTTAATCATCAACACGTAGGGTAAATCCAGTTGCTGAGCTAATTGCCGCGTAAGTCTGGCTTTGCTTTGGCATAAACAGTGCAGAACGGTAGGTTTGAAATTGGCAAGCCGCTCAACAAGTATCTTGTTATTTCGCCGCCCCATTAACGGCAGATTAATAGCCGGATGCCTGATAACCTCGACCGCCGGCGGAACAACAGTATCCACATCACAGTCTGGCTCGCAAACCATAGCCGCAGGGACCGATTCGTCAGCCAACCCAAGCAGAATGTGCTTTAAGAGCATCGAATACACGGAAAGGGTACGCTCCGAGACAATCAATGCCGGGCGAACCGGCTTCTTTTCACGTGTTTGCGATATTGAATTTCCTTGTTCTTTGCCCATAGGTTTACTGCAAACAGCGCCTGATACAGTGTCGTCCTGTCACATAACCGACATTACGAGGTAACGACCCAAATATTTTATCGTAAAATCAACGTATTGACCATTGTAAAAACCTTTTCTTCTGATGTGGTTTCTTAAGAGGTCATAGTCTCAGATTGCTCGACTGGCATACCTTGTTTTCGACTTGTTTGGTAAGAATGAGCACTTGACAAACAGTGCTGTCGGCCGCAACAATGTCAGTGAATTTCGAAGCTGAAAGTTTAAGGAATTGGCCCATGAAGAAGTATGTGTCAGGTAGCGAGTGTACGGTGATGAGCAGAGAGGAGGTTCGCGCCTTTGACAGTTGGGCGATAAATGAACTTGGAATACCGGGTGTGGTTTTGATGGAAAATGCGGGGCGCAGTTGTGCAGAGTTAATCAAAGAGAAACTAAAAGGCGTTTCAAATCCCAAGGTTTGCATATTTTGCGGGATTGGAAACAATGGCGGCGATGGATACGTAATTGCCAGGCATCTGTTAAACGGCGACTTCAGGGTTACTGTTGTCGTTGTCGGCGACCGCAACAAAGTTAAAGGTGATGCAAAAATTAATCTCGATATTTTAGAAGGCCTGGGCCAGCCGATTGAACATATGAACTTAAGCGACAGTGACATATCCGGCAAGGTAGAATCTTTCGCCGCGAACGCCGATATGCTCGTCGACGGAATATTCGGCACCGGGCTAAAAGGGCAACTCAGCAATGAATACAAACAGTTGATAGAAGGCATAAATGCGCAGAACCGCCCTATTTTGGCTGTGGATATTCCGTCGGGACTGGAGTGTGATACCGGGTCCGCCCTTGGCGGACTGGGCGCTGCCATCAAAGCAACCTATACCGTGACTTTTGCTGCGGTAAAAACAGGTTTTACATCAAAGAGCGCATCTGAGTACACGGGCGAAATCTTCGTTGCTTCGATTGGCGTCGAGCCAATTCAAAAGGTTTGATAGGTCATGCATAAGGCTGTGGAGGAAAGCAAAACATCTCACCCGCCGCCACGCTTCGCGGGAACCGCGGGGGCAGGCATGCAGAGCAAGAACGAAATGCAGGCTCAAAAAGCAAGTAGAAATGCGAATTATGAACGATTCAACTACTTGCAACGGCTAACGACCAGCCCTAAAACGCTGTGGGTCTGCCGGCCTGCGATTTATAGCCGATAAAATGGAGGAACCTTTCGGTGTTAAATATAGGGACCCCCAGGGCACGTGCCTGATTTAGAACTTGTTTGTACTCGGCAAGTCCCTTTAAGGAGGCCTCGTATTTTTCCGAGGCCATCGGGTCTGCTTGCGTATCAGCAAAAGTCGGCTTTCTGAGGACCCGCGGCGGTTTGCCAAGCACCAAAAAGTCAGTGTCGATAGATAAGGCGTTACTGACTTTGCCGCCCCACGTTACAATAAGCCCTTTTATTTTCTCAACAGCGTCATAATCAACATATCCATCGCTATCAAGGTCGAACTCGCCGGCAATCATAAATATATTTGCTTTGTCCTTGTCCCAAATCAAATTTGCCACAATATCATCTTTCAGGATGGGGTTTCTGGTCTGCGAATACAAGACGCGAGCAGCCGAAAAGTTTTTCCTGACGTCGAACACCTTAATTTCCGCCTTACCTTTGCCGTCACTGGGTATAGGCATACCTCTGTCGTACACCTTGAATGTTAAACCCCGGTAAACGCGGTCGTCACGCCCGATGTTCAAATGCACTATTTTATCCTCAACCATTATTATTTTGCCATCCGGCCGATATGCGGGCGCGTTCGGGTCGGGTGACGGCATTGTAGCCTGAATCTCTCTTTGCAGAAGCGCTATTTTACCTCGAGCGACTGCTAATTCCGCCCTCATTTTTCCCAGCTCCGTTTCCAGTGTGTCGCGCTCAACTCTGGCCTTATTCCGCTGGTTTATAAGGTCCTGAATTTGCTGGCCTGTGTCCTCTCTCAAACCAGATTCAAGTTCACTGTACATCTGCTTAATTTCGTTAACCTGCCGCTCAAATTTATCTTTCTCGGTTAATAGTTTGTCATACGCTTGACTACTGGATTCCTGCGCATCGTTAAACCTCTTATGCAGGTCTTCAAGCTGTTTTTCCAGAGCAAGTGCAGCCTCAGTGACATTGTCAAGCTTTGCTTTCAACTTTCGTATTATATGTACGAGTCCGGCGGCATTGGGGTCGACAAACTCAATATCGGGGTATTCCCGGGCCAACAACTGCTTTATTTTTGTGATTTCCGCATTAACAAGGTTGACCTTTTCTTCGGCTGAGGTATCTTTCGAGGGCCCTCCCATAATCTGATTTACCATTTCATCGAGATAATTGAGCATTGTTCCGAGCCAGCTCGTACGGCGCTGCTTCGTTCCGACAGTCGCTCCTATTTTTTGCCGTTCATTTCTGTCCGCGTACTCGTTGAGGTCCCTTCTCGAATCATTTGCTATCGTCCTCTGGTCCTCATACTTGACGTAGTAGATAACTGCAACAGCAGCTGCGATTATGAAAAACCCGACAAAGGCTAT
Organism: uncultured Pirellulales bacterium; assembly: GCA_964582985.1. Taxonomy (GTDB): domain Bacteria; phylum Planctomycetota; class Phycisphaerae; order Sedimentisphaerales; family Anaerobacaceae; genus CAZQYB01. The sequence goes on from CAZOUM010000037.1 coordinate 7,530, forward strand.
CAGGGTATATAAGATAGCGTTACTTTGCGGTCTGTTGCGCGCTGGCATAGTAAAACTCCTTAGAAAATAGCGAAAAATTAAACGTTTAAGGCCGTCCAGCCAAAGCCACTATATTATCGCCTAAAAGCCACTCTGAGTCAACAAAAAAACCGATAAGAAATGATTTTGAGCAGTAGGATGCTTGTTTAGCCCCTTGCCGGCCTGAATTGGCCTGGCCACAATCGTAAAATCTAAAGCCTCAGAGCTTCTCCAGGAGAGGGGGTAATTCGCTGATTCCATGTATTACGTACCGTGCCGCAGCACCGGGTTCCTCGGCCAAATCTTCGTGTATGCGAGCAGGTCGGATTATCTGTATGGACAGACAGCCCAGCCTATTCGGCGCGATAAAATCCTTTTTCTCATTGTCCGCAACGTAAGCCATAGCCCCAGGCTCTACCTTTAAGGTTTCCATCAGTTTTTCAAAGCCGGCGGGTGAAGGCTTCCAATACTCCCGACCAATCTGCTCAGTATAAATGATACACTCAAAATAACCTCCGAGGCCCAAAGCTTGAACTTTTAACTGCTGGGCCGGCAAAAAGCCGTCTGTCAGCAGTCCTAATGTGTATTTGCCCTTCATTTGGGCGAGAACATCTCTGCTATCGGCAGGCAGTGATATTTTCGGGATGTGGTTGCGGTAGATTTTTATCATTCCCTGGATAATCATATCGTCGTAAGCTATGCCAAGCTCATCGAGAGCAGCATTGAAAGTCTTTGTGCGGTTGCCGCCCTTGAACTGATTCCAGAAGCAATCAAAGATACGCTCAGCATCTGGTGAGCCGGGCGAGTTAGCAAGAAACTCCGCAACAGAAGCGAAGCCACTCCTGCAATAGTCCACCTCGTCGTAAAGCGTGTCGTCCAAATCAAAAATAACTGTAGTTATCATCTTCGGGTTTGGTAATCACGTTCTATTTTGAGTTTCATTTTCTATTCTGAGAAATGCGACTACAAAACTAAGCTTGCAGCCAACCGGCATAGAAACCTAATATTTTTGGAACAACCGGCCCCATTCGGTTTTCATAAATTTTCGGATTCTTTTTTTGCCGATTATTGGATACCAAAAAAAGTCATGATAAACATTTGAGGCAAACGGCGCCCAAATAACCAGGGGCGAATGAAGCAGAGGTTTTTCGAGAAATCTCAAGGGCCCTTTTCTGAGCATCTGGTCGCCCCAGATAACAAGGCTTTTTTTCGTGGTAAAGCCGAAGTTCACATCATCGATTCGCTCGCCAACTATTTCTATATTGTCCGGATTAGCGGCACCAAGCCCCCTTTCATCACACATACGCAGATACGGGATTTCCATAGGGTCATAACCCATCATTTTGGCTGCCACCGCATCAATGGCAACCGAATCGGCGCTTGCCAGAACAAAGTTGCCTATCTTCGGCACCATTGTCCTCGGCCCAGCGCCATCGCCGCAGACGGTTCCATCCATAACGGCAAAAATCCCCGGATGAAGCTCCTTTTGCATAATAACTAAATCCACCAGGACCTCGTGGATATATTTGTGAGCGTAGTGACGCACTTCCTTAAGCAATCCTCCAAAAGCGTTTTTGATTGCTCCGGTGGTTTGCGAGTGGCCGTGCGTCTTCAAGGTCGGCAGATGAACCACATTTCTTCCTATGAACATCTTCGGTATTTCAATGCCTTCGGGGAAAATCCGGTCCAATTTTAAGAGCTTGCTCTTAAAGTCATACCTGACCCATTCAACATCCGTCAAAGGCGTGAAGGTCAACCCATACCTTTCCAGAACAGGCATCCATTTATTATTGTGAGCACCTTTCACCGGGTTGGTAACGACAGTTTTATTTTCAATCGGCAGAAGTTTTTCGCTTGAAAAGCCGTCTTCAATCAAAGTCTTTATAACACCTTCAACTTGCCAGGGCTCAGACGAACAGGCGGGAAAGTACTTTGTCCACGACAGGTTCAGCTTTATAAGCGTATCTATGTCCTTAGAGACGAACTTTTCATATTCTGCGAGGTGCATAACTTCCTTGTACATATCCAGGACCCTTTCGGGACTGGTTCTTAATACCGCCACCTTCGACTTTTGTCCTTGCGAGTTCATATATAGTTCGCTCCACGTTGAAAACAGCGAATTTTACCCTATGCAATTCTTTTGACTTTAATGTATACTAAAGTTTGAGCAGACGAGTGTCAAGAAAGAAGCGAAGAATCGACCTTATATTATAAATTTTTGCTGGAAAACACTATGAAGAGTTATCTTTCCATACTGCGTTTATCTCACTGGAGTAAAAACATTTTTATTTTTGTTGCATTGATATTTGGCGGGGGGCTTGTGGGGCCGATTCGCGACGTGCTATCGGCAGTTGGCATCACCCTGGCCGGTTTTTTCTGTTTTTCGCTGGCGGCATCGGCAGTGTATATCTTCAATGACATAATCGACCGTAAGACGGACATTTTACATCCTGAAAAACGCAACAGAGCAATAGCATCGGGTGCGGTAACTGTCAGCCAGGCGGCAGTAATTTCCGTTGGATGTGCTGCGGCAGCGATTGTCTGGAGTTACGCTATCGTTCGCGAACTTGCGATTGTCATTGCAATATATATTGGACTGATGGTTCTCTACTCGCTTTTGCTAAAACGGATGATGATTCTGGATTGCGTGGCAATATCAATTGGCTTTTGCCTGCGGGCGGTTGCGGGCGCTGTTATAGTAGGAGTGTTTATCTCGCCCTGGCTGCTTATCTGCACTTTTGCTTTGTGCCTGTTTCTCGGATTTGGCAAGCGGCGCAGTGAAATAGAACAGTTAGGTAAGGACAGCGAATCTTTCCGCAAAACACTTGCCGGCTACACACCGGAACTGCTTAGTCATATGCTCGATGTCACCAGTGGTCTGGCAGTTGTATGTTTCTTACTCTACGCAATGGATGAGAGGACGCTGCGGGTTTTCGGAACCAACAATCTTGTCTATACCACGCCGCTGGTCTTATACTGTATTTTCCGCTTTAGCGCGCTGATACAGAAAGGTAAGTATTCCGACCCTGTGCAATTTATCCTAAGAGACCTGCCGTTTCAGATTGCCTTTTGCATATGGGTTTTGGCTTGTATTGGAATAATCTATGCGGACAAGCTCAAGCTCAACTTTGGCAACACCTGGGCCTTTTGATGTCGCGTGTATTTCGAATTCCGACCGAGAGACACTAACAATTCACGTATAAGAACAGGCGATTATGGCAAGGCAAAGATTGCAAAAGGTTTTGGCTGCGGCGGGTGTCGATTCACGCAGAAAGTGCGAGGAGCTGATACTCGATGGAGCTGTCCGCGTAAACAGCAAAGTAGTAGATAAATTGCCGGTCTTTGTTGACCCTGAAAAGGATATTATAACAGTAAACGGCAAAAGGATTCGCGCTGCCCGAAAGATATATTTTCTTCTTAATAAGCCGAAGGGCGTGATTTGCACGAATTTTGACCCACAGGGCAGGAAAAAGGCAATAGATGTAATAAAGAGTCGCGAGCGTATCTTCTGTGTCGGCAGACTGGATGCCGATAGCACAGGAGTACTAATTCTTACCAACGACAGTCAATTAGCAAATAAGCTAACTCATCCAAGATACAAAGTGCCTAAGATGTACGTTGCCGAGGTCAAGGGCGAAATTCGCGGCGAGCATATAGAAAAGCTAAAGAAAGGAATCTGGCTGGCGGAAGGCAAAACCGGCAAGGCATCGGTGAAGATATTGAAGCGCGGCCATAAGCAGTCGCTGCTCGAAATAACAATTCAACAAGGGCTCAACCGCCAGGTCCGCAGAATGCTGGCCAAAGTCGGCCTGCGCGTAAAGTCGCTGAAGAGAACCCGAATCGGCAAACTCAGCGCGCGAGGGCTCGGCGTCGGGAGATTCAGGCCGCTAACCAAAGCGGAAATAGCATATCTAAAGAAAGTTACAAGTAAATAATCTTTGCACGTCAGTGCCAGGCTGATTCCCAGAGCCAGGTATCGGCGAAATCGGCGAAGTCTTCGAAGTTGACCAAGCCGTCAAGATTGAAATCGGCTGCGTTGGTGTACGTGCCGGGCTGCCAGATTATGTTGCAGTTGTCGTTCGTGAAGTCTCCTTGAATTATAATCCTGCCGCCAACCATCCTGATAGTTCCATTGTTGCATACACAGTCGCCGGTAACGAGTGTGGTACCATCGCTTATCTCAAGTGTGGCGTTCGGGTCAATTTCTACGTCGCCGACGATATTTGTCGGGCCTGTAAGCTGGATTAGGCCGTTAGGGTCTATGAAGACATCGCCGGTGATCGTTCCGAAGCCAGAGAGCGTTGCGCCAGCCGAGTGGGTAATGTTCCGTGCAGCCAAAGTACCGCCAAGCAGTTTAATAATCCCGTCCGCCTCACCGGAAGCATTAACCAGGTTGCAGTCAAAAGCGACTCCGCCGCCGGCATTGACATTTATAGTACCGCAATTCTCGACATCCTGCTCCGAGTTAATCTGCAGCGACGATACGGGCGTGTTGCTTAAGGTGCCTTGTTGAGTCATGGAGTTGGTCCGCAGAGCAAGCGAGCCTCCATACGCAGTAATTTCACCTTGATTTTGCAGTAGTTGCTCCACGTAAAGGACACCAAAGCCTCTAATAACACCGGTGCTGTCATTATCCAGAGTTTGGTCTACGCCACATTCACCGCCATAAAGATTAATCTGCCCGTTATTATATAAATCACTGTCGCACAAAAGGTCGCTGGCGTGAATAATGATAAGCTCACCTTCATTTTCCAAGTCACCGTCGACATCATTTTCGCCTTCGGCTAATATTACCGCACCTGCAAGATTATACAAATCGGCTTCTATCTCGGCTTCACACAACTCAAGCATTCCCCAGTTTGTCACATTGGCGTCAATTTCAATGTCCTCAATCTCCAGGTTTCCATAGTTTGTCAGGCCATTTTCTACAGTAAGTAGCACCCAATCTGACGTCCAGGCTTCCAACCAAACGTTGCCATAGCAGTCCAATTGGTCTATTGTACGAGGTTGCTGCAAGCCAACCCCTACCCAATCCTCGCTGCCGCTGTCTATCGTCACAACAAAGCTATTCCCGTCATTGTCCGGTACAATGTTCGGGTCCCAGTTGCTTGCCTGTTTCCATTCGCCACCATCGCCACCAACCCAGTTCGAATCGATGACGGCAGCTTGAGCTTGGCAAGCTGAAAAAACTAATACAACGGCCGTTAACATTAATACTCTTTTAAACATAACCCACCTTCCTTTCTTGCTAAAACCCGCGGTAAAATCACGGGCTAAATATAAAAGAATAAATTGGCGGTTTTCACTGCTTGCCGCACCTCAGTTTCCTTTTCCTAGTAATATATCGCGTTTAGGCATAATGTCAAGAAAATTATGCCCTCAAGCAGCATTTGCCGGTACGGTGGGTTTTTTGCAGCGAAATGTGCTTTTGCTCTTGCAATTTTCGTGCAGAGTCGTATAGTTGTTAGTTTGTGAATGTGAAGTGAAGCGCGAGCTGCGAAGTTAGGAGTGCGTTAAATGTCGAGAGTGTGTTATTTTACGGGTAAGCGGACAGTAGCGGGCAGGAGTATCGCCCGGCGTGGTAAGGCCAAGCATCTTGGCGGGGTCGGCAGGAAGGTTACCGGTATTACCAAGCGGAAATTCAAGCCGAATATACAAAGGGTTCGGGCTGTGGTTGACGGCAAGGTATGCAGGATCAAGGTCTCAGCCAAGGCCATACGGATGGGTCTTGTTCAAAAACCACCCAAGCGAAATTACAAGCCCGCCGAAAAGGCAACCGGCTAAGAGATTAATCCTGCACGGCAAGTTACTTACGGCGAGGCGGGTTTTGCCTCGCTTTTTGTTTAGGAGGGGCCAAAAAAGCCACAGATGAACACAGATTGACACAGATTAAAATAAGAGTGAAAAAACAAAAAATATAAATCAGTGAAATCTGTTGCAAAAAGCAGATAGGAAAAAATGGTGGAAAAAATCGGCCAGGAGCAGGTGAGAAAGGTTGCCAAGCTATCTCGTTTAGAGCTGACTGAAGCGGAAATTGAGGAATTTACGAGCCAGCTAAGTGCAATCCCTGACTATATGGAAAAGATGAATGAACTCGATACCACTGATGTTGAGCCGCTGGCGCCTTGCCTACCCATCACTAACGTTTTCCGTGAGGACTCAGTGAACGAATCGCTCGGAACCAAAACGACACTGGCGAATGCGCCGCAACGGGATGGCGAATTCTTCAAGGTGCCGAAGATACTTGATGATAGCACCGGGTAGTTCTCAGATGAACACAGATTGACACAGATTAAAATAAGAGTGAAAAAACAAAAAATATAAATCAGTGAAATCTGTTGCAAAAAGCAGATAGGAAAAAATGGTGGAAAAAATCGGCCAGGAGCAGGTGAGAAAGGTTGCCAAGCTATCTCGTTTAGAGCTGACTGAAGCGGAAATTGAGGAATTTACGAGCCAGCTAAGTGCAATCCCTGACTATATGGAAAAGATGAATGAACTCGATACCACTGATGTTGAGCCGCTGGCGCCTTGCCTACCCATCACTAACGTTTTCCGTGAGGACTCAGTGAACGAATCGCTCGGAACCAAAACGACACTGGCGAATGCGCCGCAACGGGATGGCGAATTCTTCAAGGTGCCGAAGATACTTGATGATAGCACCGGGTAGTTCTTGTTAGACAGTTGATTAAGAAATATATTCAAGGAGAAGACAAAAATGAGAATTGGAATTCATACTGACAACTATCGTTTAGAATCGCGAAGCGCGGAGTACTGCTTCGACAGCGTCGCGCGGATTGGCGCAAAATATACCGAATTGAATATGATGCAGGGGTTCGACCTCTTCCAGGGTCAGGGCTTCATCCCGAATATCAGCATGTATGAGGACCCTTTTGAAATTCGGGAGATGCTTGAGAAGCGAGGGCTGACGGTGAGTTGTCTTGACGCGCACTACCCGCTCTGGTCGTATCGCTGCATTGAACACATGCGTATGGCTATTCTCTTTGCCGACCAGATGGGCGTCGACGCTATTGCCACGACGGATTCGGATGAACTTCCCAAAGGTCTGAGTGAGGAAGAGGCATTTACCATTATTAAGTACCACCTTGGCGAAGTTCTGAGATTTGCCGACCGGCACAAAGTGGCGGTGTGTCTGGAGCCGCACGGCGAGCTTACCAATCATCCGGAGAAGATGCAGCGGCTGGTTAGCTGCCACAACAGCGAATATCTGCGCATCAACTTTGATACAGGCAATACTTTTGTGCGGGGATGGCAGCCGCAAGAGTTTCTGGCGCAGGTGATTGATAAGGTGCATCACTGCCACGTAAAGGATGTGGCGCCGGAACTGGCTTCAGAAAGCCGAGGTGAAGAGACAGGGATAATATCCAGTGATGTCTACGTAGGGGAGGGAGTTAACGCACAGAATATCATCGAGTGTCTGAAGGTTTTCAAGAAACATGGCTTTGAAGGTGTGCTCTGTTTGGAGTGCGGTGGAGAAGCGAAGTCGGAAGCGAGCTTCAAGTGGTTGTCCGAGCAGGTAGCCTCATTGGAATGACCCGGCACAGGGGCTTTTAGTTTATGCCGAGTGAACTGTTGGATATGAATTGCAGGTAGCTGCGAGACAGAATCGCTGCACGCGAGATAAAAAGTGTGGTAGGTACCAGAGCTGTTTTCGATGCTATGGGAAAGTATGAGCCAAAAGTAGGCGCCGATATCAGTACCTTCAAAGAGCGGGCATTAGCAAAATCAAAGGAAGTCGACAGTAGAATAGCGGCCGGTGAGCCGGTAGGTAGTCTGGCCGGGCAAACCTAAAGAGCGCCTCGGAAATACTTGACAAGAAACTTACTTAAAACCTGTTGTATTACAAAAGGGAACAATATGAAGATAGAAAAAAGCAGTGACGTCCCCAAAGCTCCGGTAAAGCTGGAAGGAGCAAAGGACGTAGAGATAAGGTGGCTTATCGCCAAAGATGATGGGGCAGAAAATATGGCGATGCGAATGTTCGAATTGAGACCCGGCGGTCACACTCCCTTGCATACGCATCCTCACGAACACGAGGTTTTTATAGTTGAAGGCGAAGGCGTTCTTGTTTTTGAAGGCAAGGAATATGAGTTTGGCGCCGAGGACGTTATATTTGTGCCCGGAAACAAAGAGCACCAATTTCGGAATGCCGGAAATTCTGTTCTGCGATTGCTTTGCATTATTCCAGCATCAGCAACATAAGGCCGTATTTGAAGCTCCTTCTGCAGATTATCGCAAAGAAACCAAGCAATACAGCAAAAGGGTCTTGAAATTCTTCGCGGATTGGGTTATAAAGTCTATGTTGAACTCTAATTATCAGACTTTAGTGAAAAGGTGGAACCTATGAAGGCTGATAGAATCTCGCGGCGCAAATTTATGCGCGATGGTGCTATAGCCGCAGCGGGTTTGGCCGTGGGTGTTGGCGCGGTGGGTAGCCAAAGTGCCCAAGCAGAGCAAGCCTCTGAGAGTACTGATGTCGGTGCGGTCATCAGGCGCACGCGCAGTTACAACCCTAACATGGAATATCGACGGCTTGGGAAAACAGGCCTGTGGGTATCAGCCGTGTGCCTGGGCGGACACTGGAAGCGCATTGATAAGATGGTACCTGGCGTTTTTAAAAAGCCCAAAGAATGGCTCAGCGCGGACATAGAGAGTGAGGGCTTCCGGAAGAACCGTCGCGACGTTGTGAGCCGATGCATTGAACACGGCATCAACTGTATTGACGCCTGTACCAAAGAAGAAGTGGTGGCCTATGCCGAGGCGCTTAGAGGCAGGCGCGATAAAGTGTACTTTGGCTTCTCGTGGTACCAAGAAGAAATACGGAACGAGGATTTCCGCACGGCCAAGGCACTGCTTGAGACCCTCGATAAGGGTATGCGCCAAGCAAAGCTCGACTACGTGGACCTGTGGCGCATCGTCATGTACGAGCAAAGCGGCCGGCACACCGTCAGGGAAGTTGACGAAATGATGCGCGCACTCGAAAAGTCCAGGCAACAGGGGAAAGTACGCTTCACAGGTCTTTCCTCGCACGACCGCTGGCACATCAAATTGATGATTGAGACCTATCCCACGGTTGTTCAGGTCGTCGTAATGCCTTACACGGCCAAGAGTAAGGCTTTGCCCAAGGGAAGCGTCTTTGATGCGATAAAGAAGCATGATGTGGGCATGTTTGGAATCAAGCCGTTCGCCAGCAATTCATTGTTTAAGGGTCTGGACCTTCCGGGTGACCCGCATGCCGAGGAAAACGACAAGCTGGCACGCATGGCTATACGCTACATTCTGTGCAACCCGGCCGTGACAGCACCTATCCCGGGTCTGATTAATACCCGCCAGGTGGATAACATGGCTAAGGCGGTCAAGGAGCGGCGCTACCTCGATTTGGCAGAGTCCAAGAAGCTCGCGAAGGCTATGGATGAGGCCTGGACCAACCTGCCGGCAAAATACCAGTGGCTTAAAAACTGGGAGTACGTGTAAAAAATCGCAAAGCCGCCTTGCAAAATGCGTTTTCGAAGAGTAGCTGATAAAGAAATAAATCCAAATTTGTGGACGTGTTGTTGATATTCTGACAGAATTAGGTTATATAATAGTGAAAAAGGTAATTATCAGACCATTGGTGCTTTGGGGATGATGTTAAGGCCACACCGAATAGAAAAGGAGAACCGATGAAGAACGACAGGCTATCACGAAGAACATTCATTCGTAATACTTCTCTGGTGGCAGCGGGGACAATCGCCGGGGTGTTGGCCCAGAAAGGGCAGGCCGCTAAGAAGAGCAAGAGGGTCGATACATCAAAGATTCTAAATTACAACCCGAATATGGAATACCGCCGGCTGGGCAAAACTAACCTTATGGTTTCAGCCGTTTGCCTGGGAGGCCACTGGAAGCGCTACGACGTGATGAAGCAGGATTTGGCCCAGAACCGTTACGACGTGGTCAGCCGGTGCATTGAGGTCGGTATTAATTACGTGGACGCCTGCTGGAAGGGTGAGGTCAGAGTCTACGCCAAGGCGTTAAAAGGACGGCGTGACAAGTTCTACCTGGCGATGTGCCACGGCAGCCACGGGCCGCGTAATGAAAACTGGCGGACAGCCGGGAAACTTCTGCAGGGCCTCGATGAATTACTAATGCAAACAAAGCTGGAGTATGCGGACCTGTGGCGCATTACCTGTCTGGAACCTGGCAGCAGACATACCTTCGACACCGCCTGTGAGATTGTCAAGGCCCTTGAAAAAGCTAAGAAAGACGGCAAGGCACGCTTCGTCGGCTTCTCGACTCACGACCGCCGGTGGACAAAGTTTATGATTGAGTTCTTTCCGCAGATTGATGTCGTTATATTTCCCTATACCGCATGGACTAAGAAGATGCCGAAGGACAGCATCTTCGATGCCCTCGATAAATGCGACGTGGGTGCATTTGGCATTAAGCCCTTTGCAAGCAACTCACTGTTCGACGGCACTAGCGCGCCGGGAAATCCCTATGCCAAGGGAGACGACCGCAAAGCGCGGCTGGCGATACGCTATGTCCTGTGCAACCCCTACATAGTACCGATACCGGGCCTTGTCAGCAGACACCAGGTGGACAATGTAGCCAAAGCAGTTATGGAGCGGCGCCAGTTGGACGTGACTGAAGCTAAAGAGCTGGAAAGCGCGAGGGACAAAACCTGGGCAAAGTTGCCGCCGAACTACCAGTGGCTGAAGGACTGGGAATACGTGTAGAAAATCCCGGCCCAAGAACGAGTTCCGAAGCTATCTGGTGAAGACTTTGCTTTCTGTTCCGGCGAGGAGTCTTTTTATATTCTCGCGGTGACGTACAATCACCATTATTGGTATCGCTATCGCAGCGACCAACAAGGGCCACAGATCGACGAGATGCCAACTTGGTATTAAGACTATCGTCAGAATAAGGGCGATAGGAAAAGTAATTGAAGCAGCCATAGAACCAAGCGAGATATATCGCCATATTAGCACAAATACTGCCCAGACCGCGATAGCAATCACAGCACAGATAGTAAAATAAGGCCAAAGACCCAGCGCCACGCCGAAACTGGTCGAGACAGCTTTGCCGCCTTTGAACTTTATGTATATCGGGAAGACATGGCCCAATATCGCTGCACATCCGACAACAAGCCAGAGTGAAACCAAGCCGGGCGTTGGCTCTGACACCTCCGTAAGAACTCGGACAGCCAACATCGGTATTGCGCCCTTTAACACATCGAGCAGAAAGCAGAAATAGCCCCATTTCCTACCCAGGGCGCGAGCGACGTTGGTGGCACCTATATTGCCTGAACCGATGCTGCGCAGGTCTTTGCCGTGAGCTACAGCGATAATCGGCCCAAATGGAATTGAGCCGAGCAGGTATGCACCAATAGTTAAGATTACGAATCTCATTGTTGTCTGCCTTTTTCGAGTATGGATTCATAAACAGAGATTAGCTGTTTGGCAACCCTGCTGATGGAGATTTTTTCTTTGAGGTTGTCTGTGACAATGGCTTCCGATGCCTTCTTGATATTGTCAGCATTCGTGAAGTAAGTAATAACCTCAGCCAGTCCGCCAATGTCTTCGGGACTATCAATTACTCTGCCGTGCCGACCATCGATGAATAGATCGGTTGCCCCGTTAAACTTCGTTGTTACCACCGGCTTGTTAGCCACAATCGCCTCCAGAATAAATCTGCTCGAGGGGTCATAGAAAGTGGGCAGGACGGCAACATCCGTCATAGAGAGGACATTTTCAATGTCTGGAATAAATCCTAAGAAGGTCATTCTCTTATGCACGTTAAGTTTTCCTGCAAGTTTGCGGTACTTATATGCTCTGTCGCTGCCTGCAACTATTAAATAGGCCGGACAGCTCGCATTACGCTCTGTTGTCAAGTGCATCGCCTTAATTAAAACAGCCAATCCCTTCAGTCTGAAGTTGTTTGCCACGAATAGAAAGAGCACGGAATCGTCTGTCTCTTTGATGCCCAACTGAGTCATTATCTGTGCGCGAAGTTTTCGGGCTTCGGAAGTGTCAACTTGGCTGTGTATTTTTATGCCGTTAGGTATAACCACGATGCGCTGACCATCGAGGCCATAGTGCTGTTTGAATTGTCTGGCGACATACTCCGAAAGCGCAACGATTAGTGGCCCGCCCGGGTTGTTGCAGAGCTTTCTTTCCGCCCGGAAAAGCAAAGTCCTGCGGAAATTGGCAAAAGCAGTTATCCTCTTATAAGATTCGAGTAACTTGTTCTGGTAACTGGCGGCACTACGCAGGATGGATTCGGCGAAGCTGCCGCCGCGGGGCTGATAGACATCGGCAAAATCGAAAGGCAAAAAGCTGTGGATTATGTCATAGTGATTTTCTGCCAGATGTCTTTTCAGCGCGCTTGCAAAAGTGAAATAACAGGTGCGCTTTCCGGGACTGTTCCGACAGAGAATGTGAACGTTATTGGCTTTTGTATCGCCCTTTGCCGTAACTATGTGCGCTTCAAGACCGGAGTCCTGCAGCGCTGCCGCCAGTTCAAAAGCGGAGCGTTCCGCTCCACCAAGAGCGATATCTGCACGTTCTATTACAACCGCTACTTTCATATTCACCACAGAATGTAAAACGCAACGCCTCAACTCGCGAATGGAACCGGCCTGCCGTGCTTTCTATCGTGTTGCGCTATCCGTTTTGCTTTATTTGCTATTTTACGTATGAAGACTTTGTCCTTTTCTGTCAGCTTACCTCGGCCCGCATAGCCGAGATAAAAACGCAATCTGTCAGTGTTCGAAAAATACTTAGCTGGGGCCGAATAGTGGATTTGGGCAACATCCTTTCTGCGGAACCGCTCAGCAAACAAGGTCGGCCTAAAAGCCCGCGCAAGGTCAATCAGGTAGAATTCGCCGCTGTCACTGTAGAATATATGTGAAAAGTAAAGGTCTCGATGACGGTAACCGGTGGCGTGAAACTTTCTTATAAAGGATGCCAACCGAGAGATAAAAGCCCTTCGCAATCTCAAATTTTCGGATGTGACAAGCTCCTTGAAACAGTCAGGGAGTCTTCGTTCGAGGGCTTCAGCACTTGGAATCTTTTCAGTAATTATGAAACTCCTTCTCTCAAAAAGCATGCCCCATTGTTCGCCATAAGCAATCGTACTTGGCGTGTTTATACCGGCTGCAGATAATTTGTTTGCCGCCTCGAAGTCGAAATAGGCGCAACTTAGTCGCCTGCAAGCGGCGAGCCAGTTTTTAAGTTGCGTAATAACTGGCGGCTTGTCGTAACGCTTCAAAAACACCGTGGTTGGAGAGCCGGCTGAGCTTATTTCGAATTGCAGCCGGCTGCGAAACCTCGCCAGATTATTTTTAGTTAGGTCGCGGCCGGCGCGAAAGGAAAAAACAGCATCAATAGAAGTCAAGCCCAATTCGCGAAACGCGGTTTCATAATCAGCAGCAACAAAAAAGGATTTTGAAATTTCCATAAATTCTTGCCTGGTTTTGTAGGTTGGGTGCGTTTTGGCGTTTTCCAGTAATCTTTTTGCAGCATCACAAACCATCTCAACGGAGATTGCCTGCATGCACAAATGTTCGGTTTCTTTGCATACCGGCCTGGCACAGGGAGCGCAAGGGGCATCGCCGACAATTTGGATTTCATTTTCGTAGCCGGTATCAGTCCAGGCCGGGTCATTTGGTCCAAACAGCGTGATAATCTTTCGACGCAGCGCTATTGCTATATGCCGTGGCCCCGTATCGTTCGATATTACTAAGTCGGCCCTTGAAAAAAGTGCTTTTAACTCGCCGAGCGTTACGGGTTTCTCCGTCAAGTTAATAAGCTTCTGTTTGCTCAAACCGCAGATTTCTTCGGCAATTTGTTTCTCAGCCGGGTTCGATACCACAGAGACAACGACGGTTGCGTTGTAGTTTTCAGTCAGCCAGTCTGCTGTCTGAGCAAACCTGTCACTGGGCCAGCGCTTGCTGGGCCCAAACGCTCCGCCGGGGACGAATACCACGACCGGGCCTTCACTGCTAAAAACCTCCGGAAGTTTAGCTCGAACCTGCTGCTCGGCTTGTGGGTCGATAGACAATTCGAGATTTCTATCGGCGGTGTCAGCACCGAGCCAGGAGGCAATTGCAAGATAGTAATCCATCATTGAAATCGGCTTGAATTTGCCGCTGCGTAGTTTCGGCGGATAAAGCTTATCAGTAAGCAAAAGCGAGCGGCCCTCACGGGCGTAGCCGACCCGCGAAGGTATTTTTCCTAAGAATACCGCCAATGCAGAAGCAAAAGAATTCTTGAAAAGGACAGCGCGCATGAGCTCACGCTCCCTGAACATTTTTGCAATAACAAATGGGTTGTTACTTTTTTGCTCCAGCCAGGTATCATTAAAGCTGCTTGGCGACAAGACTTCGCGAACCGCCGGTCCGGCAAAAAATGAGATTCGTGCCGATTTGAAATGCCGCCGTATCGCCCGCAAGGCCGGCGTACAAAGAATTGCGTCACCCATTGGAGAAGGAAGCCAGACCAAAATCTCGTGTTTCTTATCTTGCATCTCGTTGTATGTTGTGGTTCGTGAATAGACTCTGGGTTGACAGCTTGCTATTTTCGCCCCTGCATTATGTAGAAGGTCAGCGACATCATTTGGAGAACCATAGCAAAAGCGAGCGCAATAAGAACCGAATTGTCCTGTCTGTTGGGGGCCATCAGAAACCATACGCTTATCAGCAGGCAACATAACACAATGATTTGAACAACGCCGGCTATCAGTCTCATTATGGAGAATTCACCGAACATATCGGCCCGCTGTATCTTCTTGAGCTGGTCCGAAATCCTCGTGAGTAATTGTTCGGTCGTCTCACGGCCGGTACCTTCTTGTTCAGGGGCTGCTTGCTGGGCCGTATGCTGCTCAGTCGGTTGCTCAACAGTTTGGAGGACTGGTTCAGGCGGAGGCGTCGGTTCAGGCTCGACATCCGGTTGGCGGGACGAACGGTGATGCTTTTTTATAATGTTAACCGCCTCCTTCATATTTACAGCCCTGTAATCCGGATTTACTTGCCCCAGCTCAATCTTTTTGTCGTGGGAAGGGTTGTCCAATAGTATGGTTTTGCAACCGGCTCGCAGACCAGCCTCGACGTCACGACTACTGTTACCAATGACCCAGGACCGGCTAAGGTCAATATCCATTTCATCAGCCGCGGCAAGCAACATACCCGGATTGGGCTTTCTCCAGTCACTTTCTTTACGGTATTTTGGAATAACACCATCAGGATGATAAGGACAGTAGTAAATTTTATCTAAATATCCTCCTTTTTCGGCCAGTATTTGTTTTAATCGATTATGAGTTTCCTCAAGAGTTTTTTCGGTAACAATTCCGCGTGCAACGCCCGACTGATTAGAAGTGACAATCAGCTTATACCCAAGGGCTTTGAACTCGGCAAGCGCTTCGGCGACACCATCCAGCAGCTTTACCTGGTCGGGATTACTGATGTAACCGGGGTCTTCAATCAAAGTCCCGTCACGGTCTAAAAATATCGCTTTGTCAGGCATCTTCGCTCGCTTTATTTTTGTTTCGGCTGTTCGCAAAAACTCCGCTCAACCAAATCACAGATTATATGATAAGCAACCTGATGAATCTCCTGGCTGCGGGCTGTTGATTCACTATTGGCACAGAAACAGATGTCCGCCAGCTGTTCAAGTTTGCTGTCACTCTTGCCGGTAAAGGCCAGTACGCAGGCACGCTTTTGCTTTGCTAATTCAGCGGCCGCGACGACATTCGGCGAAGTGCCGCTGGTTGAAATAACCCAGAGGATGTCACTTTCTCTGACCAATGCCTCGACCTGCTTGACAAACACGTCTGCAAAGTCATAATCGTTCGCAATTGAGGTTATCAGCGATGTATCGGTTGTCAGCGCAATTGCCGGCAGCGGCTTACGCTCGCGCTCAAATCTTCCAACAAGCTCCGCTGCTATGTGCTGAGCATCTGCCGCTGAACCTCCATTGCCGCAAATATAAACTCTGCCGTCTTGCTTTACCACCTTTTCTATTGCCTGGGCAATAGCAGCAAGCATATCAAGGCCGCTTTCCTGGAGTTGACCAATTAGTTTTTTGTGCGTTTCGATCCCGTCTGTGATATGTTTCTTCAACGCCTCGTTCATCTGCAATCTTTTCCCAGTGACTTAATCTTTTCGATTGTTGCGCTTGAACTTTTGCCTTCAACCAGCGGCGCGAGAACAACCTTTCCACCGCAGGACTCAACAAACTCACGACCGACGACGCCCTTATCCGCCCAATCCTGGCCCTTTACTAAAATCTCCGGCTTGATTCTTTTGATTAAATTCAGCGGGTCCGCCTCATCGAAGATTGTGATGTAATCGACTGTTTCCAGCGCGGCTAAGACAGCGGACCGGTCGTGCTGATTGTTAATCGGGCGGTCGGGTCCCTTGATGGTCTTTACCGAATTATCGCTGTTCAACCCGACAATCAGTACATCGCCTTGTGACTTGCAAAACCTCAGAAATTCAATGTGGCCTCTATGCACAACGTCAAAACAACCGTTCGTGAAAACGACGGTTTGATTTTGTCTGCGATGCCAGTCCCGTTCCTGGACCAGAGAATCGACCGAGCGTATTTTGCCGCTTTTACCCCTATTCTCGCTGACGATTTCGTTGATGATTTCTTCAATGGTTACCGGCACAGCACCGAACTTTTCAACCTCAATTCCGCCAGCTATGTTGGACAACTGGACGGCTGTTTTGTAGTCACAACCAGCGGCTAAGGCCGTCGCAAGTGTCGCCAAAACTATATCACCGGCCCCACTGACATCATAGACACTGCGAGGCCTGGTGGGTATCATTTCACCTTTCTTTTCTACCCTAAGATATGCACCTTCCTTGTCGAGCGTAATTACCACAGCCTCAAGCTTTAACTTCTCGGCAAGCTCTTGGGCTGCTCTGGCGGCGTCTTCGCTGCTTTCCACTTCAAAACCCACAACCTTTGAAGTTTCCTTGCGGTTCGGTGAAATCAGGCTTGCCCCGGTATACTTCGAATAGTCACTGATAGAGGAAGGGTCAACAAGCACCTTTTTGCCTGCTTGCGTCGCTGAGCGTATCATTTGCTTGCAAAGCCGCGAATTAAGCAGACCCTTATTGTAATCCTGCAAGCAAACGATATCAGCTTGCTTCAATTTATCTTTGTAAGCCTCTAAAATCGCTTCGTTTAGCTGCTCAGATAGCGGCTCCGTGGACTCCTGGTCCATCCGCATCAATTGCTGGGGGTGACGATGTTGCGCCAAGCCGACGAGCCTTTGCTTGGTAATGGTGGGCCGGTCTGGGGCGGTAAACAAGCAGGTGACATCAGCTCCAGTCTCGGTCAGTTTATTTTTGAGCATTTCGCCGTTTCGGTCATCTCCGACAACACCCAAACAAATCGGCACAGCACCCAAAGCGGCAAGGTCGGCCGCAACAGACGCTGCCCCACCACCGCTGTACTCGGTCCTGCAAACCTTCAGCACAGGCACCGGCGCCTCCGGACTTATTCTCAACGCGTCACCGTAGGTATAGACGTCGAGCATAAAGTCACCCACAAGCAGAACCTTCGGAGAGCCGAGATTCGTTACGGTTTTCAGCAGCTTTTCGTACATTTGAAGCTCTTCAAACTTAAATCAGCTTACACTTCCTTATTTCCTGGACATTTTATCCGCTACTGCTTTTTCAATCAACTGTATTATTTCATCTTCTGCTCTAATGAACTTTAGTTCAATTACTAAATAGACAAAAGGTATATCCTGCGAATTGAGGATTGAGAAATTAGAATTGCAGATTTTGCTCCAGTCCTTTTGCGTTGTCATTATCAAATCTGTCCCCAGATACCTGGCCTCCTCGTGAATATCAGCGATGTCACTATTCGTGTAACGATGGTGGTCGTTATAAACTTTTGAGCCGATCAGATTGGCCCCAATCTTTCTGATTGTGCCCAAAAAAGCATCAGGATTACCTATGCCGCAAAAAGCAAATATCCCTTTATCCTTCAGCTCTTCGATACTCATTTCTTTGCCGCCAAGAGATTTTGCGCAGACCGGAGCATGGACCGACATTGCAATCGGAATATCGGGATTGATTCGGCGCAGTTGCTCTTGAACTTGTGCCAATTTGGGCTCAGTGACTTGCTCACATCTTGTAATAACAACAGCGTCGGCTCTCTTTAGAGCGTCTACAGGCTCTCTTAACAGCCCGGCAGGCAGCACTTTGCCATATCCGAAGGGACACATAGCGTCAATTGTCACGATATCAAGGTCCCTGCCCAGCCGCCGATGTTGAAATCCATCGTCCATAATTAGTATCTTTGCACCCCATTTGCTCACAGCTTCCGCCGCACCGGCAACGCGGTCGGGATTAACGATGACTTTGGCCTCCGGGCAGCTTTTGGCAAGAACGGCTGGCTCACCGGATAACCTGCCTTTTTTCGTTTTGTACCCGCGCGTAAGTATAGCGCATTTAGAGTTGTGAGTTTTGAGTTCTGAGTTTTGAGTGAGTTTATTGTACAGCCAGATTACGAGCGGCGTTTTACCTGTTCCACCGGTTGTTATGTTGCCGACGCTTATAACAATGGCATCTACCCGATGTGTTTTAGACCACCCCTTTGAATACATACGATTGCGCAGCCAAATCGAGGCTGAATAAGCGCACGCAGCAACACGTAGAGCCGAACGCAAGACTGTGGCAAACAGACTGCCACTTCGGCCTGAAATCAACTTGCGGAAACCGTCTTGATTCAATTTTAATCCTTGTCGAAAATTTAAAAAACCAAAAAAGAAAAAGTCCACCTCTCGGTATGCAATTTTGAAACTTGCCTTTTACCTTCTGATTTTCTCAATAATAGCATCGGCCATCTGGCTCGTGCCGACGGCGGTCGGGTCGTTGCGGTTTGCCTTCATATCATAGGTAACGTTTTTTCCCTCGGCGATCACCGCAGCTACAGCGTTCTCAAGCTTGTCCGCCTCTGTTGTTTTGCCTATGTGCCTTAGCATCATCACACCACTTAGTATCAAGGCAGTCGGGTTGACTTTGTTTTGGCCCTTGTATTTTGGTGCGCTGCCGTGAGTAGCCTCGAAGGTAGCGCAGTCGTCGCCTATATTCGCACCAGGTGCGACGCCCAGCCCACCGACCAGCCCCGCACACAAGTCGCTGACTATATCACCGTAAAGATTCGGCAGCACAATAACATCATAAAGCTCCGGCTTTTGAATCAACTGCATACACATATTATCTACGATGCGGTCCTCAAACTCGATATCGGGATATTGCTTTGCAACTTCGCGACTTACCTCAAGCCACAGTCCATCTGAGAATTTCATAATATTGGCTTTATGAACCGAGGTCACTTTCTTGCGCTTCCTTTTTCTGGCGTACTCAAACGCGAAACGAACGATACGTTTGGTGGCCTTGACCGAAATTGGCTTTATACTTATCCCGGAATCGTCCCTTATCTTTCTGCTGCTGTGTGTATTTATCCACTTGATGATTTCAGCCGTGTCGTCTTTGCCTTTCTGAAATTCAACGCCTGCGTAAAGGTCTTCCGTGTTTTCGCGGACGACCACAAGGTCGATATCAGAATACCTGCTGCGAACGCCTTTGTAGCTCTTGCAAGGCCTTAGACAGGCATACAAATCAAGCGTCTGCCGCAGATGCACATTTATGCTTCTAAAACCCTTACCAACCGGCGTAGTGACAGGGGCTTTGAGCGCGACGCCATTTTTCTTAACCGATTCCATAGTGGCATCCGGCAGAGGCGTCCCAAGCCGCTCCATCACGTCAGCACCTGCCTCAGCCACTTCCCAATTGATGCCGGCACCTGTGGCGTCGACACATCTGCGTGTGGCCTCGGCAATCTCCGGGCCGATTCCATCTCCTGTTATCA
The DNA here is from genome assembly GCA_964582985.1 of uncultured Pirellulales bacterium. GTDB lineage: Bacteria > Planctomycetota > Phycisphaerae > Sedimentisphaerales > Anaerobacaceae > CAZQYB01. The sequence continues at coordinate 27,434 of CAZOUM010000037.1, forward strand.
AGGTCACATCAACCATTTTCGATAACTCCAGGAAGTTTGTAAGGCCAATATGCTATCTCTTGATAGTTGAGGTGTCAATGATGCAGTTCCTCGTTTGTTCTCCGGCAAGAGTGCGCACTTGACTTGTATGAAACGCGGAAATTTGTGCTGAAAAAGTGTTCTTTGCCGAAATTTGTTTTTAACGTAACCTTATTTGCGGTTATAATTTCAGAATTGATTTCGGGAGTGTAGCTCAGTTGGTAGAGCAACGGCCTTTTAAGCCGTAGGTCTTGGGTTCGAGTCCCAACACTCTCATTGCGGATTGCAGCTCACTTGGCTGCCGTAAAGACCAAGGCAAGATTATACTTGACGCAATGTACTTTGGCAGGGGACAATCAGTGCTCAAGAAACAGGGGAAATTGGAACCCTGGAGTGATAATCGTGTCTTAATAATCAAGCAAAGACCGCCAATTTTGCAGATGCCTCAGAATTTTTGCAAAATTCTTTTGTCCTCTGTCAACCGCGGGGTTGCCGGCGGCGTCTCTAATGGTAGATGGAGTAGATTGCCTTGATGCAGAGCACAGATGAGAGCTTGATAAACGCCCATTGTCGGGGCGAGCCGACGGCGTTCGCAGAGCTTGTGCGCCGATACGGGGGCAGTGTACTCAGATATCTGACGCGAATGAGCGGAAACAGAGAACAGGCTGATGACCTTTTTCAGGAGACATTCAAGCGTGTCCACGAAAAAGCTCATACGTTTCGGGGTAGTCGATTCAAGCCGTGGTTGTTCACAATCGCGACGCGTGTGGCCGTCGACGGGCTGCGCAAACGCAAACGTACGCAAGTCTTATCCTTGAATCGAAGATTGGACTGTTCTGACGAGAACAGTGAACACATAGGTGCAGTTGCTGTGGCAGACAATTCGTTTAATCCGTCGGAGAAGGCAGAAAAGGCAGAGCGGGCCGAGCAGGTGCGGCAAACTATCGAGCTGCTGCCGGCAAAGCAGCGGGCAACGCTCGTTCTGGCCTATTATCAGCAGCTTACCTACCGCGAGGTCGCGGAAGTGTTGGGCTGCTCTATTGGGACGGTGAAAGTGCAAATGTACAGGGCACTAAGAACGCTGGCCAAGAAATTACCTGATGTCTCGGGAAAAACCGGATGAAGCGTCATCTTACAGAGCGAGAACTTATTGAGTACCAGTTTGAGCTGGTCTCGGATGTCCGGATGGAACAAATCGCCAGACATCTGGAGGATTGCGCTCAGTGCCGGCAACGTCTGGACGGATTGAAACTCAAATTTGCAGCCTTAGAGCTGCTCCGCAAAGAACTCGAGCCTTCTGAGGACTTGATTTCGCGGGTATTAGCCGAAACCAGCCGACCGATACCAACCAAGGTTGTTTCCTTCAGGAGACCGGCCTGGATTGGCGCCGCTGCTGCCGTCCTGCTGATGGCAGGGCTGCTGTTGGTTTCGCGCCTGGGCAGAGAGCTGACCAAGACGCGTCAACCTGTGAAAGGACCAATTGTTGCTGAGCCTGAAAAGGACGTACCTGGAGCATTTACTCTAACCCCAGAGAAGAACGGCATTGTGGCGACAGATTTTGAAAAACCACCCTTTGCACCAGCCAGCGCGATTGAATTGGTGGTCCTGCCGAGGCGGGAAAACGTGCAGCTTACCATCTACAATTCCACATTTCAAACGTGGTCCGCGAGGTATGGCTATGGGGGCAGCGGCGGCTACGGCGGCCAGCGGTACGGTGGAGAGTCCAGAGACAGAGCCTTAGCTGAATCAGCAAAGTCCGGAGACCGCAACACAGACGAACGCGCGCGCAGGCAACTTGAGAAGCGACGCAAGCGAATTGAGAAACTGAACCGTTATATCGAGGAGAAAAGTGCCAGCGGCGAGTTAGATGAACGCACGCTCAAACAAATCGAAGAGAAACTTAGACATCTCAGACAAGAAGAATCGGATGAACGCCGACGCAGACGAGTCGAGGGGTCCGGGCCTTATCCCCACCAAATCTCCACCTCCGGCGCGGTGGCGGGCGGTGATTTGACACTCGTACGCGAACGGCGGAACCTGACACTGAAAAAAGGCTGGAACTGGCTGCAGTTTATGTGGGCCAATACACTCATCGACCCGACTTCGCTTAATCTGGAGCCGCTCAAGCAAAAAGACAAGATTGAGGTTCAACAGTTGGTCTTCCCTGCGAGGTTGCGCGAGCTTGGCCGATGGCTTATTCGCTCCGAGATAAGCGGCCGGGTGCCCTTCGAGATAACGTATTTCACCAGCGGACTGACCTGGCGGGCCTTTTATATGGGAACACTCGCGCAGGATGAAAAAACGATGCGCCTGCAGGGCTACGTCAACGTAACAAATAACAGCGGCGAAGACTATGAAAACGCCCAGACCCGCCTGGTTGTCGGCAAGGTCCACATCCTCGACAAAATCATCGAACTGGCAAAACGCCGGTATCCTTACGGCTCGCCGGTGCCGGAGGTG
>CAZOUM010000038.1:0-29176 GCA_964582985.1 uncultured Pirellulales bacterium
CTCAGAGGTTTCGCGAAATAAACGCCGGCCTTGCTTTGCGGAAGCTCCGTAGTGGCCTTGGCTCCGTTGAGACCGTAGAAGATACGCATCCGCCTGGTCTTCTCATTATAAATAAACTTGAGCTGGGCCGCAGTCGGTGGCCTCGAGCACTTAACATTATACTGTCGGCCTTCCGGGAACGGAGCACGTTCTACTCCATCGCCCACGGCCAGACCCATGTCAATCCTATCCTCCCTAACGTAAAAATGGAGCCTGCGCACCATTGCGTCCTTAATCCAGATTGTGATTCCCGGCGACGCTGTGTTACCGCGCGGGTTGAAATATATATTTTCAAACGCCATATTCATCTCGAACGAGCCGGCCCCAATCAGACGATTCATTCCCTGAAAGTGTGACTTCGAAATAATTGTGTATTGGCCCTTGCCGTTAAAGCCGCCCGAATGGCCGTGATAAGGTTCCCAGCCGGTAAGGTCGAATTCCTTAGGCCCCGTAAAGCTCTCGACCGCAGTTTTTACTCTGACCGGCGGATGTTTAAGCGGCGGCGGCGGGGTCTTCAACCATGCCAGGTTGAAGCTGTAATGTGAATAGCTGCTCACAAGGTGAATGACCCCGTCAAGTCCCTGGCAGCCGGACATATATCCGCGGTACTCGGCGTTGCGGGCACTCATCGCAAAGTACCCACCGTTGGTGGTCATGCCCGGTGTGCCGGGGCCATCGTCGCTTACAAGACGCACATAGGGCCATGTCTTACCGCCATCTTCAGAAAGGGCTGCAAACATGCCGCGGACCTCGCGCCGTGCCCCTGAGGAGTCGGTAATAATAATGCCCCTGTCGGCAAACGAGGCCAGGAAAAGGTCACCTTCCCTCAGCCGCATAAGTACGAGCCGCTGGCCGCCTCCGATACCGGGGAACGGGCTGGTGAGATGTGGCCAGGTCTTGCCCGCCGTGCCGGAGCCCCGTCGAGGCAGGCCGCCATCTTCGGAGATAGCCCTGGCCATCCTTCGTTTCCTTGTTTTATGTGTGAAAATCTTTCCCATATCCTCGTAGGTGGTTACCACTTCTTCGGCCGGGACCTCTCTGTCACGCAGAAAACCGATTAGGCGTCCATCCGAAAGCTGGGCGACGCCGGGGTGATTACCATTGATATTTCCGCCGCAGCTTTTCCACGTCAGGCCTTCATCATGGCTTATCCAAAGCGTCGGGAAACCATCGGTCGTTATCGCAATGGCACCATCGTTCATCCTGAAGGCCGGCTCGCTAAGCTGGTGACCTCCGTGGACGTCTTTAGGATTTCTATGCTCGGCAAGGATTATCCTCGGCCGCGACCAGGTCGCGCCGCTGTCGTCGGAAGTTCGCATTGCCACGGCTAAAGTCGCGTAGGTTGCCCCGGCAGAGAAGGGCTGGAAGTGATAAATCTTACCCCAGCCGTCGTACCATAACACGGGTGCGTGGTCATTCCGGTCTGGCGCATCCCAGAATGGCGATGCGGGCTGCCATTCTTCTTGGCGATATGGTAGACGGCTGGCACCCACGGCTAACTCACGGTCTTTCTCGGAAACACACGTGTACCAACAGGCCAAAAGGTCACCGTTGGGACACTCGACAATGGCGGGGTTGTGATTATGGCCTGCATACATTGGGCCTATCGCATCGCGCGGAATCTTGACGAATTTGCGCGGACCCTTGAAGTACGGTTTCGCTGCGTCCGGTCCCTTGAGCACCTTTGACTGGTCACGCTTTATTACGTTACGCTGATTCCGAGGAGCACGCGGGACCGGAAGCGGCTTTGACTTGGGCATTTGACCTATAACCACCCGAAAACCAATCAGCCAGTGTTTGTCCTCGCCAAGGGTACCGCTGCGGTTGGCAGACCGCAGGAAATAAGGATACGTCGAGTGGCTCCCCCCGCGGGTGACGCGGAAATTGCCGCTTGCGTACCCAACCGGATTCTTCTGTGTCTTTTTCACATAGGGACCATACCAGTCATAACACCACTCTTCGACGTTGCCATGCATATCATAAAGTCCCCACGTATTGGGTCTGGTCTGCCCAACCTGCAGAAGCGCCGCCTGTCCGGGCCTGCCTCCCCTGCCGGCGTTCTTATGAAATTCTTTGGGCAGAATGTCACCGGTATAGTAGTTCGTTTTTGTCCCGGCCCGGCAGGCATATTCCCACTCGGCCTCAGTGGGCAGACGGTACGGCAGGCCCTCCTGGTCGGAAAGCCACCGACAGAAGGCCTGAGCATCATACCAGCTCACAAATATTACAGCTTCGTCGTCGGCGCTGGATAGGCCGGACTTGCCTCGCAGTTTTTTATGTTCAGGGTCAAACAGCTCATACTGCTTGTTGGTAACCTCGTGAATACCCATGTAGAATTGCTTGGTGATTTTGACGGCGTGGACCGGTCTTTCATCGTAGTCACCTTCGGCCAGCAGGTCAAACCGCCCGCCGCGGTCACCACCTTCGATAACGGGTAGCACTTTGGGCTCCAGAGTCTTTAACTGGCCCATCTGGAACTTGCCGGGCTTGATACGAACGAACTTCATGCCGACGGAGTTTGTGTATTGTCTCTGCGCGGGCATTTCCACCGCCTCGACTTCTCCTGTCAGGCTCAAAATAATAATCAACAAGAACAGCGATACTACCAACTGTACGTTTACAACCTTCACCTTTGCATCTCCCTTCGAAAAAACCAACACGCTGTTAACAACATTACGTCAAGACTATGGCTCGCTGATATCGTAGCTCAGAAGCTTTTTACCACGCCAGATGGACTTGGCTCTGACCTTCCCATCTGGCCCGCCGTGCCGGAGCCCCGTCGAGGCAGGCCCCCAGACGGTCCATTCATAAGTGCCGTCATCGCGATAGACCTTTTCCCATTCAGGCGCACCATTTCTGGACCAATAAGTCTCGGTGCCTACCTTCCGACCGGCACAATAGCAGATTTCCCACTGCTTCTGGCTATTTTCGTAATACCAGGTCTCCTCGCCGTCGAGCAGATAATGACCATCGTCACCAATTCCGGCGCTCCATCTCGCCTTTGGTTTGCCGCCGGCATATTTCTCAGTATAGTCTTTGACCATGTCTGGTTTAATCTCGGTATATCTTCGTCCCATGGGCGGCTTTGTGTCTTTGGGGTCTTGCAGAACCCAAGCCTCGTTAAGCTCGAAATGCAGGTCGGGATGATTGTGGGACGTTACAATATGAATCATTCCGTTTGGGCTCTGACACGCAGTAACATAACTAACCGTACCGACCTTGACCGGCTTTCCGTCCTTGCCAAGAATGCTCCCGCCTGTGAGTTTTCTAACTCTCCACGTTTTTCCATTGTCATCGCTTAGCCCAACATAGGAGCCGTGTCCGACAAATCCAGGTGGACATTGTTCCGGGGTCAACTTACGATAAGCGCTGAGATGCATGTCAGCAACGTAGAACAGCCGGCCGCTTCTTAGCTTTATCAGACTGGCCCTGGTACCTCCGCCAAGAGCGGGCAGTGGTGAGGCGGTAATCTCGTACGTCCTGCCGCCATCTCTCGAGATGTTTTGCGGATGGAAGCCGTTAATACTCGACTGCTTCCCGCCATAAGCCATTATCACATCATTATCGAGTATAGTAAACGTGGAGTGCCTGCCGTATGTACGTCCGCCTGTGTCGTACCAGGTCTTGCCATTGTCGCGGCTGGCAAACAGTTCGGACGTTTTTGGTGAGTGCGAACCATCCACAGCCAAATAGATAGTATCTCTTGAATCGCGGAACGCGCTGTTAATCGGTTGAGCCGCATAGGGACCGACTCTTCTGTCAAACAGTGGAAAATGGACTTCGCCCCAGGTGGCGCCGTTGTTGCTTGACTTGACGAACTGAAAGGGATACCCGGCCATCTGCCGCGGAGAACCCCAGAAAAGCCAGAGCGTGCCTTTATCATTCCATATAACCGGCCCTTCGTCGTCGCAGTCGACGTTGTCCGGCCAGGAGCTTGGCATGTCCCACTGGTCGGTGCCGTGCCGAAACCGCATGCTCATTATGGAAACACAGGCACCGCGCTCGCCGCCGAGCATGGTGTTGTAATAAAACGATAGCAGGTCTCCGTTGTCAAGTGCCGCCAGAGCCGAGTTATGGTGCCCCCCGCCGTAACCCTGCTCTAAGCCAATCTTCCAGCCGACTTTGTCTAATGAGGCACCGGCAAGGTTTGGAAACAGCAGCCTTGTGCGGTAATAAGGCTTATTCGAATTCGGACCCTCTTTGACTCCGTGATTGCTTTGCTTGACACAGCGCTGCCAGAACGGCAGCTTGGTTGGACTCGCCTTGCTTTTTGGCATCGGCGCCTGGACTACGCGGAAGCCTATTTCGTGTCGGCCGGGTATGAAGCCGCTTGTCCTGATAGACCAGCGGCCGCGAAGACCGGTGTATCTGAAAGGGGTATTCAAGGCCTCGGACAATGTCACGTCTATGCCCACGGTATCCTCGCCACCTTCTTTTGCGGCCGGGCTGCCCTCGAATCGCGCCAGCTTGTATTCGAGGTGTTCCGCTTCAAGTAGCTGCTGGGGTAGATTGAAGGTGAGATTTGCGGTTTGCAACTGCTTGAATTGGTATTCCAAAGGCGGTGGGCCGAAGCCGGGCGCCAAAGCGGCACGATTGGCTGAACGGGCATAGAAAGGTGAATCTTCAACCGTCCAGTCCAAATTGCCGCCACGAACGACCTTGGTCCAGCCGTGAGCTGGGCCTATCGGATCGACCTGGTGTCCTTCGGGATAAATGCCGTGCCAGTCCAGACACCATTCCCGCACGCCCGTGTGCATATTCTTGAGTCCCCACCGATTAGGAGTCTCGTGCTTTGGTGGCAGTCTTCCCGAAGAAAACGGAGTAGTTGTGCCCGCCCGACAGGCGTACTCCCACTCGGCTTCGGTGGGCAGGCGGTACGGTTTGCCTTCCTTTTTGCTGAGCCACCTGCAGAAGGCAACGGCGTCATGCCAGCTTATTGCCGAAGCATAAGGTCTGGACTTATCATAGCCGGGGTATTCGGCTTTGAACTGACGAAATCGGTCAATAGTTACCTCTGTCTCGGATATATAAAACGGCTGTGTTATGGTGACTTTATGACGCGGCAGCTCGTCGAAGTCGCCACGGCTAAAATCTGACGCCCCTGCCTCGCCGCCTGGGCCAGCAGCTTCAAAGCCCATCACAAACGTGCCCGGCTCGATGCGAATTAACTTCATACCGAGTGAATTGACACAACTTTTTGCGCTTTTTTCACCTGCTGAAACCATCTGTGAACAGGTAAATAGCAGGGTAATTGCAAACAAGATTCGTTTTTTCACAATCGCACTCCTTAAAAAAGTCTGTAACCGTAACTTTTTCTGACTATGCGGAATCCCCCCAGCAACTCCGACTCATGTTCGGTAAGAACGTACTGAACTACTGACTTTCCTACCATTGCTACAGGGCAAGGATTATAACCGAAAGAGGTCTGACGGCCAATTACTTTTTGGCCGAACCAAAAAGACATACGTGTAAAGCCACGGCAGGTGTGGAAATTCGTCGTTCGAGAACGGCCGGAGAGCTTAGATACCGGAGTGCGGTTGGATATGATTGTTCTTGACAATCGTATCACGGCTCGTTAAGCAATATCGAGTCCATAACCGGATATCTGTTCCTGTTGGAGCTGGAGGCAAAAACAATACTGCTCAAGCTATAAGCGGGAGATGTTATGGAGATAAGAATAAATATCAGAATCCTCACTTTGACGCTCGTATCGGTGACATTGGGTTCCAGAGGGGTAACCTTCGGAGTGGAACAAGATTTGAAGTATTTCCCGTCGTTTGCTGATAAACACACGGTAGGGCTGTGGCTTTTTGATGAGACGGACTATCCCTACACTACGCTGACCGATGCAAGTCAATATGAATATGACCTGCGTCTAATGAAAGGCGGCAAGCTGGTGCCCGGCAAATTCGGAAACGCACTTAAGCTTACGCCCGGCCTTGACTATGCGGTCGGTTATGCAGCCTGGAAAGGTATGGTTTCGTTCACCCACATGAGAGAAGTCAGCGGCAGACGTGGCAGCGGCCTGTGGGGACCGACGGTGGCTCCTGAAAAGCTGCTCAGTGCACTAAATGGCCGGGACTTTACCTACGAGTTCTGGCTGTTGCTAATGTCCAATCCCATTCAGGACGTGGTCCTGATAGACCTTGGTAATAAATACGAACCAGGTTTTAGTTTGACATTAAAGAGCAAAGCCGCAGGCTTTGTCATCGAGAACGCATATGCCGGGTTCAAGGCCGAATGTCCGACAGTGCTTAACCAGATTTGGGGAAGGGCATGGCATCACGTAGCTTTTACTTACTCGGCAGGCAACAATACGCTGCGATATTTTATTGATGGCAAGATTCAAGAAGCTGTGCGGCTCTTGCGCCTGGAAAAATCGAAAGTGCCGCCAAGCATTTGGCCCGAATCACTGCACCACACTACGTACGGCATTTTCGAGAAGGAAAGCAGAAGGGACAAGCCCGACTTCGAAAAGCGCAGAAAAAATCGGTTTAACTTTGCTTTAGGGCACGACCGTCACGGCGACCACGACTTCAACGGCAATATCGACGAGCTGCGCTTCTCCGACGTCGTCCGCTACTCAGGCAACTTCCCTCTTCCTGACAGTTTCAGCCGGAACTACCGAAAAGACGCCCCCAGGCCGGCCGTGGCAAACGGCCCCCCGCTGCTTTTCGGCGGCGACAAGGTGTATTTGCCAAATGAGCCCATCAAGCTTGGTTCCCGCAAGCATGTCTTTATCGATGAGGTTATCGTCGACAGAAAAAGCAATATCAAGCTGACGGTTAATCCGCCAACCGACCTCGTATCGACGAACGTCACGATACGGGGCAGCTGGGACACCCCTGTCTTCGACTACGACGGGAACGTGTGGATGGTCCCCAAAGGCGGGTATGCCAAAGACGTCGGCAGGAATCCTGTGCTGCTTTCCGAGGACGGCATCAATTTCACCAAACCGGACCTGGGCATCATTGAGGACGGGGGCTCTAAGCACAATAACCTGATTCTTACTCATATGCCGTCATGGGGCCGGTTCTTCAAGGACACAAATCCCTACGCGCACCCCGAAGAAGGATTCAAATTCACCGCCTGGGTTGCCCAGCGCGGAATTTACCTGTATGTGTCACCCGACGGAATACACTGGCGGCGAAACGAAACGAGTATGCTGCCGCTGGTCAGCGGGGGAGGCTGTGAAACCTTCTGGGACGACCAGCGCGGCGTCTACGTAAATCTGCTCAAGCGCGACGGCAGCTATAACACCGGCGACTTCCCTGCCTACGGACGGGGGGCTACTCTCTTCGAGACCCGGGAGCCGACAAAGGCCTGGCCTATGAGAGATATCCCTAATCCATACTATGAAGGCTGGCCGTTTCCGGCGGTGACCGGTGAAGGCATCACAGTATTCGGTCCCGACCTGTTCGATCCGGACCGGGGGCAGGTCTTCCGGACCCGGGCGACAAAGTACCTCTGGGCCCACGACACTTATGTTGCTTTTCTGGTTCGCAATGGGCGGATCGAACTTGCGGTCAGCCGGAACGGTATCCGCTGGCATGTATATGACGAAGACGGTGACACGCCTTACGTGCCGCGCAAGGTGAGTTTGGAAGGCAGATCCACCCGGCTCGGATGGATACAGGACGGACTGATTCGTCGCGGTGCGGAAATCTGGCAATATATAAACCGCTTCGGCGGAAATGTAATCCGCTTTAGTCAGCGGCTGGACGGTTTCGTATCTCTCGACGCCGGTGAGCAAACCGGCACAATCATAACCCGGACGTTCGTCTTTGAAGGCGACAAACTTCTGCTGAATGTGGCGGCAAAGGGTACGGTGAAGGTCGCTATCCTGAACCTGCCGGGAATGGAAATATCCGGTTATAACATCGGGCTGACCAACACGCCAAAAAAGCCGGTCCGGGGCTTTGGGCTTGGCGATTGTGACCCGATAAGAGCCGACTCCGTCCGGCACGTCGCCACCTGGAAGGGTGACCCTGATGTGGGAAATCTTGCCGGCCAAGTCGTGCGTTTGCGATTTGAAATGCAAAATGCTAAACTCTTCGCCTTTAAGTTTGAATAATGAGTTATCTTCTTTAGTGGGCTCAGAAGTCGCAGGAGCTTTACAGGGCATAATATTGGTAGTCTGTTACACATAATTGTGTAAGAAGGAATCGAGAATGGCAGTTAAAGCAAACTTAGTTATCGTAAAATTGTTGAACCTTATTTTGGTCGTAGCTATAGTCGGAGGATGCAGCACGGCCTATGGAGAAAAAGACTATTTTCCGTCATTCGCCGACAAGCATACCATTGGTCTGTGGCTCTTCGACGAGACAGACTATCCGTACACAACGCTGACGGACGCCGGCCAAAACGAATATGACCTGCGTCTAATGAAAGGCGGCAAGCTGGTGCCCGGCAAATTCGGGAACGCACTTAAGCTTACGCCCGGGCGCGACTACGCCGTCAGTTACGCAGCCTGGAAGGGCGCGGTCGGATTCAACAAGATGAGGGAAATGAGCGGCAGGCCCGGCAGCGGACTCTTTGGTCCAACCATTGCGCCAGAGCAGATAATGAGGACCCTCGCAGAGCGCGACTTCACTTGTGAATTCTGGCTCATGCTGATGTCCAATCCTATTCAGGACGTCACGCTTATTGACCTTGGGGATAAGTTTGAGCCCGGCTTTACTATAACTCTAAAGACACGTGCTGGCGGTTTTATTATTGAGAATGCGTATGCGGGTTTCGAAGCTGTCTGCCCAACCGAACTTCCACAAATCTGGGGCAGGGCATGGCATCACGTTGCTTTCACTTACTCGGCCGGCAGTAAGAAACTCCATTATTATATCGACGGTAAACCACAGGAACCGGTGAAGGTTACACCGATTGCAGGAGCGAAGGTTGTCCCTGCCGTTCGCCCCGAGTCTATCGCTGACACTACCTTCGGCATCTTTGAAAAAGAAGATAGGAGGTCCATCCCCGATTTTGAGAAACGAATTGCACATCGATTCAATTTTGCCGTCGGCCATGACCGTCACGGCGAGCACGATTTCAACGGCAACATAGACGAGCTTCGCTTTTCGGATGTTGTCCGGTATGCGGATAATTTTAGGCTGCCCGACAGCTTCAGCAGAAACCACCGCAAGAACGCTCCCAAGCCAGCCGTGGCAAATGGCCCGCCATTGCTGTTCGGCCCCGCAAAGAAGTATTTGCCCGGCGAACCGGTAATCCTCGGCTCACGCAAACACGTCTTCATAGATGAGGTGATGGTCGACAGGAAACAGAACGTCAAACTGACGCTGAATCCCCCAACAGGGGGAGTCAAGCTGAACATAAAAGCGGCGTGGGATGCTTCGTTCTTTGAGCACGAAGGCAGGATATACACCGTCAAGTCCGAAGGCTATGAGGGGGATGAAGGACCTATAGAACTGTTTGTTTCAGATGACGGTGTGAATTTCGAGCAGCCCAGGCTCGGTCTTATCAAGCATAGCGGCTCAAAGGAAAACAACCTGATTATGCTCGGTCTGCCGAGCTGGGGAAAGTACTTCAAGGACACCAATCCTAATGTCCTGCCGGAAGAAAGATTCAAAGCAACTCTTTGGGTCGGCCAGCGGGGCATTTACCTTTACTTTTCGCCCGACGCGGTTCACTGGCGGCGCAACGAAACATGTATGCTTCCCCTCGTCAGCGGCGGAGGATGTGAGACCTTCTGGGACGACCAGCAGGGCTGCTACTTCAACTACATAAAACGCGACGGCAGCTACAATACCGGTGACTATCCCAATTACGGAAGAAGTACAACCATGTTCAGAACCCGCGAAGTCAATAAGACCTGGCCTTTCAATCCGGTGCCGAATCCCTACTATGAAGGCTGGCCCTTCCCCGCCGTCACCGGAGAGGGGATAACCGTCCTCGGGCCGAACATATTCGATCCGGACGAGGGGCAGATCTTCAGAACGCGCCCCCAGAAGTACGAATGGGCGCCCGATACCTACGTGGCGTTTATGTTCCGCTCCGGCTGCGATATGGCCGTCAGCAGGGACGCCGTCAACTGGAAAATCCGCCCCGAACTGGGATTTTACATGCCGCCCGGCAGATTCATGAACCAGCCTGACTGGCAGCCGGAGTCCTATGGCAAAGCGAGGCATAAGTCAAAGAAAACTAAACAAGACGAACCAGGAAAGCCGGGACTGAACGGGCAGGCCAAGGCCGTTGACAGCACTGATTTTACCAGCGGTGACATAGCCAACGGCATCATACGCTGCGGCGATGAACTTTGGCAGTACGCAAATTGTAGGATGACAGGAGGTGGCCTTGCCACGGTCCGATTCACCCAGCGGCTGGACGGTTTCCTGTCGCTCGATGCCGGCCAAGAGACGGGCATACTCGTGACGCGGCCCTTCGTCTTTGACGGCGACAAGCTGACTTTGAATGTTGACGCCAAGGCCGGCCAGGTAAAGGTCGCTATCGTGGCCCTGCACGGCAAGGAGTATACCGGCTACAACGTCGCATTGACAAATCCCCCCAGGGACGGGACCCGCAACTATGGAATCACCGACTGCGACGCCATAAGCACCGATTCCGTCCGGCACGTTGTTACTTGGAAGCGCGACCCTGATGTGGGAAATCTTGCCGGCCAAATCGTGCGCCTGCGCTTTGAAATGAAAAACGCTAAGCTGTATAGTTTCCAGTTTATACAATAGCCTGTTCATTAACTTGTGAGGTGTAAGATGTCGCTTGTTTCTTACTACTTCTTGAAGACACGTTACTTTGGCCAACTTGCCCCTAAGGGGCTTGCCTGCGCGTTTGCTTTATTCGTCAGCTTGGTTCCCTTGGCATGCAGGCCCACTGCAGAAAGTAAATCAGAGCTGGTTGTATGGCTTGAAGCAGAACAATTCGACAAAACCGGTGGATGGTCAAATGACTCTCAGTTTGTGGATTTGATGGGCTCGCCTTATCTGCTTGCTACCGGCCTCGGTAAGCCTGTGGACGATGCGGTGACGACAGCGCATATAGACAAAAGCGGGACATATCGCCTTTGGGTGAGGTGCAAAGATTGGCTTCCGAGTCACTCGCCGGGGAAGTTTCAGGTGCAAGTCGGTGATAACGTGTCACCGGTCACGTTCGGCAAAGCCGAGACAGACGCTTGGCAGTGGGTCGATGGCGGTACGTTCGACCTGCAGGCGGGTGATGTTGAAATTAGACTCGTCGACAAGACAGGCTGGTGGGCAAGGTGTGATGCGGTTGTGCTTGCAGGCACCGGTTTTACGCCTTTGAAAGACCCTGCGGAGCTTGCGAGGCAACGTGAGAGATACACAGGGGCGCGGATTGAGACAAGTGTTTTTGATGTGGTTGTTGTGGGTGGGGGCCCGGCCGGCTGTGGCGCGGCCGTGGCGGCTGCTCGTAACGGGGCCCGCGTGGCCTTTGTTCAGGATAGACCCGTTCTCGGTGGGAACGCATCTTCAGAAATCGCAATTCCACCGATGGGTTATATCGGCAGACCGCCGGACAAGGTCAATGTCACCGGATTGGCCGAGGAGTTTTTCCCGAAGCAAGACTGGCGGGCCTATGCAGACTCACAAAAAATCGAGTCTGTGATTCGTGCCGAAGAAAATATCTCTCTGTTTCTAAATACCCGGGCCACCGGTGTCGAGATGGCTTCCGAAAATCGAATTAAATCCGTAATGGCCCTCAACGTTCACAGCGGCCAGCGGATGCGCTTCTGCGCTCCGCTGTTTATCGACTGCACGGGACACGGATGGATTGGTTATTACGCTGGCGCCGAGCACCGCATGGGTCAGGAATCGCGGTCTGAATTCAACGAGTCTCTTGCGCCGGTCAAGGCCGGCAGCAGAACTATGGGCAACAACCTATACAACTCCGAATTTCAAACGCATGAAAAACCGGTACCATTCACGTGTCCGGACTGGGCATATAAGTGGACACGACGTGAGGACTTCGAGCCGTTGAATTCGCATCACCGTCTAAATGAAGTCAGGCGCCCGCCGAACTTCGATGTGCCCTCTCGCGGCAAAGGTCGAAATCCCGGCGATGATATCAACGGTCGTGTTTATCGTACCTGGTGGGTCGAGTACGGAGGCATGCTGGACATTATTAAAGATGCAGAGAAAATCCGTGACGAGCTGTTTCGGATAAACATCGGGCTTTGGAACTATGCCAAGAATCACAACCCTAAGACAATCGAGGCCAACCGTAATCGGCAGCTCGTCTGGCTGACCCACATCATGGGAGTCCGCGAAAGCCGCCGGCTCGTCGGTGACTATATCATGACCCAGCGCGACTTTGATGAGCAAATTGTACATAGGGACACTATTGCGTTCACCGACTGGGGTACAGACGTGCATCATCCGGAAGGTTTCTGGGTGAGAGGCAACGATTGTATTCACGTCTACGAGGGCAATCGCACGTGTATACCGTATCGAACGTTATATTCGAATAATGTGGACAATCTGTTTATGGCCGGGCGGTGTCACTCAGCCAGCCACATCGCAATGGGCGGAACCCGGGTCATGCGCCCCGTATGCATGATGGGCCAGGCAGCGGGTACGGCAGCGGCAATTGCAAAAAAATATGACACCACCCCTCGTGGAATTTATGAGAATCACATTGACCAGCTACAGCAGACTTTGCTAAAAGACGGCTGCTATCTGCCTGGCGTCAGCAATACCGATACCGATGACATTGCGTTGCGGGCCAGGGTGACAGCTTCCAGCAGCCGTGAACAGATGGGGCCGGAGAATGCTAATAACGGCTGGAACCGAGTCGTCGGCAAAAAAGCAAACGCCTGGGCCCCAGACCTTGCTGCTGCTTTGCCGCACTGGATTCAGCTTGAACTCGCCGAACCTTCGATAATCGACACTGTTCATGTGACCTTCCAGGCAATAAACGGTCGGGCAGACGATTTTACTGTCGAAACGTGGGTCGAAGATTCCTGGAAGACAGTCGCGAGGGTCATGGGTAACCAAAGTCGCCGTTGCGTGCTGAATTTCGAACCTGTCAAAACCGACAAGGTTCGCCTGGTGATAACAAAGACAGCAGGCCGGTTCGGTATCTGTGAAATCCGGCTTTACCATGAAACCGCAAAGGGCGCGCGAATAAAACGACTGCCAAAGTGATGTGCGGCTTCGGTGCTGATGACGGGTCCCACACGCAGCAATTCAGTGTAGCTGAAATAAAGAAAGAAAAGCCCACCGGTTTGACCGGTGGGCTTTGACTAAGCATACTAAACGTTCGGTCAGGCTACTCGTGACCGGAACCTACTTCTTAACAACCTTCTTCAGTTCAAAGGCGTTGAAGATGCCCCTGGCTCCTTCACGGCCTGCCCTGGCGCGGTCGGGATAAGTGTTGTCCGCTGCCTCATAGATGATTAGCACATCCGAACCGTCGGTGGCAAACCGAATAAGGCTCTTGGTAACCTTGTCATCAGACAAAACGCTCGAGACCTTTATGTCCTTGGCGCTTTCCAACGCTACAACGCCCTTGCCAGTGCCTTTAGGAAGTGCCCAGCTACCGTATCCCGGCAAAGCACCGGCCGGAACAGGATTGGCCGTTACGCTCGGCATGGGAGGCATCCCGCTTTCGCAACGGTGGCAATTTCGAGTCTGCTGTGTGCAAGGCTCCCAATGGTTGTGGTATGACGTCATCTCGTATTCGCCCGCAGGCAGGCCCCTGATCAAAAGAAAAGCGTCGCCATTTTTTTGACCGGCCCAGTCACACGAATAGAAGTACGTATTGGCGATGGGGTCTCCTTCGGGCTCGCCGTAAGGAAGCAGGTCCCCTGCCAGTCCGCCGCGGCACAGACCTTTGGCCATGACCGCTCCATTACCCCCTTTGCCGTTGTCCAGGAAAAACTGAACGCCTGAGCCAAGTATGCCATCCTTGTCAGCGCCGTTGCCGCGGGGCAGCCATGCGCCGTCATGCATGTACATATCCGCCCAGCGCCTTGACGCCCAGATCACCCAGCCTTCCTTGGCTGTGCCCGGACGAGGCTTGCTCCGGTCATACCACTGAGGTACAGCCAGATCAACTTTCAGGTCGAGAATACCCTCGGTGCTGAACTGCCAGATATCACCCTTGACGACCTTGCCAGAGCTGACCTGGTCAACACGCCAATAATAGGTCGTGGCCTTTTTGAGTGAACTTACGGTGTAAGTGGTTTTCTTTTGCGCCTTACTTGCCGGTCTGGCTCCATTTTTCACGTCATAGAGCTTGTCACTGATATACACGGTGTGGGCCGTTGCCGTCCTCGCCGGGGCCCAACTGAGTGTCACCTTAGTCGGCATCCATTGGCCATTGTTGACCGGCTGCGGACCGCGTGCCTTGCCGGAATCAACCGTGAAACTCCAGACATCACCCTTCCAGGGACTCTCGGACCATTTCTTGTTGACCGCATCGACACGCCAGTAGTAGGTCTTGCCTAATTCGAGCCCTTCGGGTTTAAAACTGTTACCGGAAGTGGTGCCTTTGGCGGCCAGTCTTCTTGGGTCGGTTCCAAAGTACACCTTATGTGAAGTCGCAAGTAATCCCGGCTTCCAGGTAAGAGATGTATCAGCCGCCACCCTTTCAGCCTTGGCGCCGGGGCTGGGCTCGTACGCTTTTCCGTCGGTGGTGGTGAACTGCCAGGTAAGTCCTTTGTGCAAGGTCCCTGCATCGTCTACAGTATCCACACGCCAGTAATAAATCTTGTCAAAATCAAGGTCGGGGTCATAAGTATTTTGAGTCAGCCCTTCGCTAATGGCCTTGGCAGCGGAGCCGACGGCATCGAGACTCGTGCCCAGGTAAAGATTGTACGTTTTGCCGCTGCGCCCTGCCCTCCATCTGAGCTTCTCGTCCGGCTTGACGTCCTCAGCGCGGTTGCGAGGCCGCGGCCATCGCGCCTTCTTGCGGGCTGATGCCATTACAATAGTCCTGTCGGCTCTGGACAGGTACCTGCACCTGACCGTATCTTCGCCGCCGAAAGCCGTGATATAGCCGCTTTCGATATCCTTCTTTATATCGCCAGTGACATCACCTGATATGATAAACACGCCTTCTTCTATATCCATAGAGTAGGCCACCTCCGCATGGCTGAACCTCTTGCACTCAAGTCTTCCCGCCATCAGCTTAATGCTTGCCGTGCCTGCCCGGTCCTTGTCCGACGGACATCTCAACTCGTCACCGATACGAAATATCCCGCCGTTCATGGTTATCCTCAGCGGTTTATCCTCGTACCTACGCGGATTGTCTCCGGGCGAGCCGCCCATATTCACCGTATCTTCCACTTCGAAAAGTACGTTGCCGTTCATATTGATTTTGCCGTTGCCGCCGTCGCCGATGAGAACACCTTTGCACTTAACCGTGCTGTCCGTGATATTTGCAACACCGTACGTCTTGCCGCTGTCGGACAATCTGAACATACCTTTAATGTTGAGGTTCGCTCGGTTTACGTTTATGGTCGCGATTCCCCGGCCCCTGTTTGCCCATCGCCACCAGCCGTTAATGGTGACATTGCATCCGATTACGTCCACCACCTGCGGCTCCGAACTCTTCCACACCGGGCCGCGAATCTCACCGCACTCGATATCCGAATCGATCACCGGACCTCTTTGCGGCGGCGGATTCAATATGATAACATCATACGTGCCCGGGACTTTACCACCCTCCCAGTTCCCCGCCGTCTTCCAGAAGTCATCACTACCGCCTCCTTGCCACTCAATTTCCGCGGCGCCACCAATCGCTGCCATCATCAAAAAACAGATTGAGAACAACATTAGTTTTTTGTACATCTTCCGTCTCCTAAGAAAACAAACCATAATCACATTTTCCTTTAGCTACATGCCAATCAGATACCCAGTTGAGTCAAGATTACCCATGTCCTTTCACGCCCATCCTGCATTCATTTCTTGATGACCTGTTCCAGGCGAAATCCATTAAGGCTCCCCCCATCCCCTGGGATAGTCACGGTAGTCCTGAGGAGCCTCATAGATAATCAGCACCAGTGAATCAATTTCCTGCACATAAGAACCTCCATCAATTCGAAAGGTCAAATTAGGTTCCGAATATGAAGCACATAGCTGCCTTACTACACCCCTCAATTTCACCACAATACCAAACCCGTTCGAAAAATGCAAGCATCTCAGGCATGGATACCTCGTGCAGAGGTTACGGGATAGTTTAGGGCCTACCTGATTATCGTTTGTGTTTCCTGGTGCTATCAAGCACTATAGAAAAGGATATGACAAACTGCAGCTGACGGTATGCATAAAGGGCGAAATTCCACCTCGCTATGCAATTCATGCATTTAGTGTCACAAGTAGGAGATTTCAGAATTTCTTGTCCTGCGTTGTGGCCGGCTCTACCATTCGGCTGTATGCGATATTCTTGAAAATTAACAGCAGCATCTTGACTCATTGCCTCTTAAACCGTGGTGCGGCTCCGCAGACGCTTATACTTCTACGCAGATGAAGCTGCTAAACGACTTCTACCAGCTGAATATCGAAAGTCAAATCTTCGCCGGCCAACGGATGGTTAGCGTCTAACGTGACGCTTGATTCGGAAAAGTCGGTCACCGTGACAAAGATTGCTCCACCACCTTCGTTACTCATGTTCAATTTCTGGCCGACCTCTGGTTCCAAATCCGCGGGGAATTGACTTCGGTCTACAGTCTGTACTAATTCGTCGCGGTATGGCCCAAACGCTTCTTCTGCCGGGATTTTAGTGTTTTTTGATTCGCCCGGATTCATCCCGACTATCGCTTGTTCAAAAGCCGGGATTATCTGCTCATCACCGATAGTAAACTCGAGCGGTTTGTGCCCGACTGACGTTTGAAATACTATGTCGTCATCCAACTTGCCCGTGTAGTGAACCTTGACAGTATCGCCGAGTTTTGCCTGTGTCATAATTGCTCCCTTCGTTTTTTGGTCATTACGACCCAAGGAATATGTCAGAGAAGCGATTGAGTGTTTGCAAGGTACGGAAAGTATCTGGATAAGCGAACTGCTTATTTGCAATTTGATTCCGTTTTGCTGTAGCTCTATCAAGTTTTGGCGCAGAGCATTAGTAGCGACGTTTGCCGCCGCCGAAACCGCCTCCGCCGCCGGAACCGCCTCGTCTACCACCGCCACCTCTGCGGTTTTCGGTTTTAGGCCGAGCCTCATTAACGTTAATTATCCGCCCCATCAAATCTTTACCGTTAAGTTCAGCGATGGCGGCCTGGGCTTCGTTCTTAGACTGCATCTCCACAAATCCAAATCCTCTTGACTCACCGCTGAACCTGTCCTTTATGACATTGGCCGATTCAACCTGGCCAAAAGCTTCAAAAGCCTTCCGTAAATCATCCTCAGTCACGTCACGCGACAAATTACCTACATAGATGTTCATTCTGTTCTCCTTTTCTGACTCTTAAACTTAACATTATTGGTCGCATTGACTTCCAAATCGCCAATTCCCACGCCAACTACACTCTTTATACGCACAAACAACCTTTCTTAGCGAAGGCCAGCAGAGTAACAAAAATGACGCTAATGGTAGGTTTCGACACTATCATTAATCAGCGCTGATTCTGCTATCTCAACGCATTACCACACAGCCATTCCAATTTAATATGTATTATATTGTATCGATATCGGCTGCCAACAATTATTTTATTTTTTAAAATGTAATCTAAAGCCAAATTTGGCCTGCCGACGTGATTTGTGCGTTGAATTTCGCAACAGCCAGCCGAGCAATACCTTTGAACGCACATGTGTTGAGTTGCCGGGCCGGGAAGCTAATTTCTCTTTTGTTGGAAGTTGCTGGTGTGGAAGCGAGCCCTTGCAAAATATGCTGAAACTGCATAGACTGGCCCTGCTATGGCCAAAGATGTCAAAAGGTTAATCGAACAGCTTCGTGCTGAAATTCGAGGGCACGATTACCTCTACTACGTGCTCAATCAGCCGGAAATCAGCGACCGGCAGTATGATAAGCTCTTTACCGAGCTAAAAGAGTTAGAAGAGGCAAATCCCCAGCTCATAACGGCCGATTCACCCACTCAGCGAGTTTCTGAACGGCCGCTCGAAGGATTTGAGAGTGTTCGGCATGCGGTGCCGATGCTCAGTATGGACAATACCTACAATCCTGAAGAGCTGAAGGCATTTGACGAGAGGCTGCGCAAGCAGCTTGGCAGCAGAGACTACAATTACGTCGTCGAGTTGAAAATCGATGGTGTCGCGATAGGTCTTCGTTATGAAAGAGGCGAGCTTGTCACCGCTGCCACTCGTGGTGACGGTGAGGTCGGCGATGATGTCACTGCAAATGTCCGCACCATAAAAGCGGTTCCACTTGTGCTTTTGGGGGACGGCGACATCCCTAATGTTCTTGAAGTCCGCGGCGAGGTTTATATGCCAACAACGGCATTTGTCGAGCTTAACAAACTTCGGGCAGAAGCTGGTGAGCCGGCCTTTGCCAATCCGAGAAATGCTGCAGCCGGTTCATTGAAACTGCTCGATGCGAGAATCACCGCTGCGAGAAACTTGTCGTTTTTCGCTTATGCCACCGGCGAGATGTCCGAACCATTGGCTGATAATCACTATCAAACACTTCAAAAGTTCAAGAAACTCGGGTTGCCTGTTAATCCTCATATCAAAGAAGCCAGGGACATAGACGAGGTGACAAAAATTTGTCTTAGCTGGGGTGACAAGCGACTGAAGCTGGACTACCACATCGATGGGATGGTTATAAAGGTCAACCGTTTTGACCAGCGGGATATTCTTGGTGCAACGGGCAGGGCTCCACGGTGGTGTATTTCGTACAAATTCCCCGCAGAGCAGGCGGAAACCAAGGTTGAATCCATCGATGTCCAAGTAGGCAAGAGCGGGATTTTAACGCCGGTGGCGAATCTGAGTCCTGTCCAATTGGCAGGTACAACGGTCAAGCGGGCAAGTTTGCATAACTTCGATGAACTCAGACGGCTGGATGTACGCTGCGGTGACACAGTCGTGATTGAAAAGGCAGGCGAGATAATACCGCAGGTGGTGGAAGTAAAAAAGCAGTTGCGACCACCCGGTGCAGTGCCCTTCAAGGTGCCGAAGAAATGTCCCAACTGTGGCTCGCACGTAGCCAAAGACGAGGACGGCGTTTATATCCGGTGCCTCAATCCGAATTGTCTGGGCCAGTTGAAAGAGCGCCTGAGATACTTTGCGGGGCGCGACCAGATGGATATCGAAAATCTTGGTGTTGCACTTATCGAGCAACTGGTTGAGACAGGCCTGGTGAAGAATTTTGCAGACCTTTATAAATTACAGGTGTCCGATTTGATTGAGCTTGAGCGAATGGCTGAAAAAAGCGCCGGCAATGTGATAGGGGCGATTGAGAAAAGTAAAACTCAGCCATTATGGCGATTAGTCGCCGCTTTGGGTATACGGCACATTGGAGGACAATCAGCACAGATTCTTGCTGAGCAGTTTGGCTCTCTCGAAGCCCTTATGACAGCCAACCAACAAACACTGGAAAAGATAGACCAAATTGGGCCTAAAATGGCCGAAAGCGTGTATGAATATTTTCGGAGTCCGCGGAATCATGCCATTATCGATGAGTTGCTGGCGGCGGGCGTTAAACCGGGGCGGCTCAAGGCAAGGAGGAGAGAAACAGGCAAGCTTGCAGGAAAAACCGTTGTTGTGACGGGGACATTGGAAAAGTTCACCCGCCAGCAGATAGAGCAGGCCATTAAACAGGCCGGCGCGAAGGCAGCTTCGAGTGTAAGCAAAAAGACCGATTTCGTATTAGCTGGCAAGGAGCCTGGAAGCAAACTTGACAAGGCATTGAAATTGGGGGTGGAAGTGATAAACGAAAAACAATTCTTGGAGATGCTTGGCACGAAGAGCGAGTAACGTGAGTAACCAGGACAACAACTATATGCGGGCGGCTTTGAAACTGGCGCAGCGAGGCATTGGCTCGGTCGAGCCTAACCCTGCCGTGGGTTGTATTATCGTCAAGGCAGGTCGGGTCATCGGCAAAGGCTGGCACAAGAAATTCGGCGGTCCACACGCAGAGATAAACGCATTGGAGGAATGCAAGACCTTGGGCGTTAGTCCGCGGGGAGCAACGATGTATATTACTCTTGAGCCGTGCTGTCATTATGCCAAGACCCCGCCTTGCACGGAGGCGATTGTCAATGCCGGCTTGGCGAAAGTTGTCATCGCCACGATTGACCCTTCGGTGCACGCCAATGGCAAAGGTATCGAAGAATTACGCAATGCGGGAATTGAGGTACAGACGGGCGTCTGCCAAACGCAGACGCGCGTGCTAAATGCGCCATTTATCAAATTCGCCATCACCGGCAAATGCTGGGTGATATTGAAATGGGCACAGAGCATTGACGGCAAGATGGCCTGGGCTGAGCAGAGCAACAATCGAAGGTGGATTTCAGGAGAACAGAGCAGAAAAGATGTGCACAAGCTGCGCCGGCGGGTCCAGGCAATATTGGTGGGTATAAATACGGTGCTTGCTGACAATCCGTTGCTGACAGCTCGGCCGAGCAAGGGCAAAAAGCTGACCAGAATTGTGTTAGACCGCAAACTGAGGATTCCTTTGGATTGCGAGCTGCTGGCTACTGCCCCAAAAGCCCCCTTGCTGATTGTAACAAGCCAACAAACGGTTCAGACAGACCGCCAGGCAGCAGAAGCAATCAGGAAAAAGGGAGCTGAGCTGCTTGTCTTTCCGGATACGCCGGGCCAGTCTAATCTGCATTTTCTGCTTGATGAACTGAGTAAGCGCGGGATTACGCAATTACTTGTCGAAGGTGGCCCAACCGTAATATCTTCGTTTCTGAAGGAGCAGCTCGCCGATGAAATCTGCATTTACATCGCACCGAAAATACTTGGCCGGCAGGGTGCTCCCGATATAGCCGAACCGATGAAAGAATTGAGCGAAGCCATCGGTTTGTACCACATCGATATTGAGAATTTCGATGGGGACGTGCGACTCACCGGTCTGTCAAAAAAAGCTCTTGACGAAATTGGAATTCTCGCAGGGTAAATGCGGTTACAGCAGACAGTAATTTCGCCGCGGCGGCAAACCGCTACTAAAGAATTCGTGTACATCTGTAAGTAGCGACTTGGCTTGTTTAAAAGGTATTGGCCTGCGCTGGTGAAACGCCGTCATCTTACAAGGCCGGAAAATACTCAAGCGAGGCATTTGGTCTGGTACTTAAGGTGCGCGGTCTACGTACATCGTTTCCCTGGCAAACCAGTTCACTGCTTTTCTTATTTCGTGAGTAAGCTCCGTCTTATTATACTTCTCGGCCATATATCCGAATACCAGGATCGCACTTTGGATGAAAGTAACTAAAATTTTCTCCCAGTCTTTCATTCGCGGCGTTCCTTTCATACCCTGCAGGTGAAACTTACAAGGCGGCTGGCCACCGTACATCTCCATTATATTTGGATAGGCTGAATGGACATAGCCCGAATAGACACCGTAAATTTTGTAAACAATGTCTCGGCCAACTGAAAAATTTATATGCTCCGATAGCAGTCTTGCCCTCGATGCATATATCTTCCTTGCCTTCGTCCGGTGTATTTTTCTCTCCTGGTCTTGCGCTATCTCCGGTTCGTCTATATCTTCATTAAAAAAGTCAGACATATATTTTTCCACTTCGGGCGTTATATCAGGATAATGCTCCAATAGAAAATAGATGTCGTTTATACAATCGCCTATAGTTCGAATAAGTACACCCATTTCGGTTACGTACCCAGCTCGAAACATGACGAGAAGTGCATTTAGTCCGCTGACTATTCTGGTTCCTTTCAGTAGACAAACGTGCTTTACCGTCGGCGATTTGTATACAAAAGCACCATGTACCAACTCGGGCCTTTCCAGTTCTTGTTCAAAGGCGCCAATAATGCTTTCAAGGCTATCTATCGACTCTCTATAAATATCAGCCTCGTTCATTTTATCAACTTCTTCTCTTTTAGTGGCAGTTACTTCGTGACTAACAGATTAGTCTACCCGCTTGACGCTTCTGGTCAATTGCATTCTACATCTGAACAAAAACTCTGTTAAGCCGTTAGCTTCGACCGCCATTCAATATTTTCTCGCAACACCAATATTATATCCTATGGTCGTTTGCGATGCAATATTTAGTCCTGCCAATCCTTGGAGAAGAGAGCCCTTATCACGATTCCTTGTTTAGCATTTTTTTGCTTCGCAGGATGTGATGGTAGTGCTGGGCGAAGCGATGGGCTTCATCTCTAACATACTGCAAGAGCTTGCGAACAGGGGAATGAGCAGGAAGTTTCAAGGGCTTGCTGCTGCCTTGTAAAAAGACCTCTTCTTCTCTTTTTGCAATTGAGGCGATTTTTGGAACCGGTGCCTTCATTTGCCTGAATGCTTCTTCGGCGGCGTGCAAATGGCCGAGGCCCCCGTCGATTAAAACAAGGTCGGGCCAGAGTTCCTCGCCGGCCAAAGCGTATTTGTATCTGCGTTTTATCACTTCGGCTATCATTGCATAGTCGTCGATGCGTTTGACCGTTTTTATCTTGAAGCGCCTGTAGCCGTTCTTGAATGGTCTGCCGTCGATAAACTTGACTAACGACCCAACAGATTCGGCGCCGGCAATATTGGCAACGTCAATACCTTCAATAATTCTGACGGGCTGCGGTGCCTGCAATAGTTTCCGCAGCTGTTCGAGGGCTTCGGTCGGGTCGGCGGCGAAGACTTCCGGCTGGACGTTTTCGTCTGGCGTGCCCCGGCGGTCGAGCCGTTCAATCAGTCGGATACGGTCGCGATACATCGTGGCTTTCTCATATTCAAGTGCTTCTGCAGCCTCTGCCATTTGCTTTTTCAACTGGCGCAAAACGGTTGAGCGCTTCGACTTCAAGAATTTTATAAGGTCGGTGATGATTTTCTTATAGTCGCTCTTGTCGATTTTGTCTGCACACGGAGCGGTGCATTGCTTTATGCTGTACAAGAGGCAGGGGCGGAAGAATTTGCGCTTTCGGTCGACTTCGGCGATATTCAGCTTGCAGGTTCGAAACTTAAATATTTTTTGCAGTACCACTAAAACACCCCGCAGGTCCTTCGCGCCGGCAAAAGGCCCGAAGAGCCTGCTGCCCCTCAGCCGAGGTCTTCGCGTGATATAAACGCCGGGAAAATCCTCGCTCGCGGCAATCTCCAGATAAGGAAATGTTTTGTCATCGACAAGCTCAGTATTGTAAGGCGGGCGAATGTCCTTAATCAGGCGGGCTTCCTGCAGCATTGCGTCGACTTCGGTTTCAGTTTCCAGGAAGTCAACAGCTTTGACCTTGCTTATCATCTCGGCGATTTTCGGCCCGCGAGAAGTGATAAGCTCACTGGTGGGCTGAAAATAACTGGCCACCCGCGACCGCAGGTTCTTCGCCTTGCCGATATAAAGCACTTTATCCGCCGAGGCCTTCATAAAATAAAGGCCTGGCCCGGTCGGAAAGCTCCTTATTTGCTGGCGAATCGCTTCAAAACCATCTTCTCCTTTGTTTTCACTCATCGACTTATTTTAACTTTACGTTGTGGCCACAAAAAGTGTTTTCTGTCAATCGCCGCTTAAAATACCCTTGAGCAAGAGGTTGCATTTGGATGCTATTTTTGGTAGTAAATGCCGACTAAGGGAAACCGCAGGCTCTGCCGTACTCCGCTTGGTGATTTGAAGACAGTTGCAAACCACCACCTATTATTTCGAAACAAAAGGTGAGCAAGTGTATGTATCTTAGAAGAATTTCGTATTGGATAGCTGTTCTTGCGATTTGCGTAGGTTTAGCCGGATGTGCAGGAAGACACGACATTATGCTCGCAGATTTTGAGGGGGTGGATTTCGGCGATTGGGAGGTGACCGGGGAATGTTTCGGGACCGGACCTCTCTGGAGCTTTTCGGCAATAACGGGCTGTTTTCTATGTCCTCGTGCATGATTCCAAAGGACGATAATAAGTCAATCGGCGTCTTCTGTAGAGGCGGCCAAGCGAAGATTAAGAGCCTTGTCGTCTGGGAGCTTAAGTCCGTGTGGGAGAACTGACCCGCGCGGGCTTTTCGGCTGTATCCTGCAGTCTGCAAAAGCGTTTTTTACTGTTTTTTTTGAAAATCCGGCTGGTTTTTGGTACTATGGATATAGAGCTTCGCGGAATGATACCGACCCTGATCGGCTGTTGCTTCTCCGGAGCCGACATTACAATGGCAAGAGGAAGATAAAAGCTATGCGCATCCGAATTCTTTTCGTTTTGGCCGTGGTTGCCTTGGTAGTTTCTGCCGGCGGAGCGTCTGCGTCCCAATCTGACCAACCGCAAAAGCTGCCCATCCGGGAGCTTTTTGATAAGGCCCTCGCGGCAAAAGGCAATGAATATATAAAACTGCGTAGTGAACTCATAGAAAGAAAAAACGCCCTTTCCTTCCTGAAAGCTAGGATGTCAGATAAAGATTGGAAGACGGCTATACTCGCCGAGGCGATGCTCGACCGCATAAAAGACACTCAACGGTATGCCAGCTACGAAAAGTTCCTGTTCCATCTGGTTGGGAAGGTGGGCAAAACCCACGTAAGCCCGATCAGAGATATAGAAGCTGTTGCCACGTGGTCGCCCGAGTGGAGAGAAGAGACCCTGAAAGATTATGGTGGTCCACCACACATAAACGTCGTATTCGACCATATGGCAAAAGAGGACGTGCTTCCCTTTCTTGTTGAGCTTGCACTCAAGGATTCTGTTGCGTATTTGGATTATACCAAGCCGGCTTTTGCTGTTGAATTCTTGGAGAAGTACTTCTCTGAGGATTTTGGCATTGGTGAAGGCGAACTTTATTATGAATTTATCGCGTCAGGTTGCAACCATCTAAAAGGTATTGTAGGTATTGAAGGACTCTCTCCCGAACAACGCAGGCAGCTCTGCGAGCTGGTTAGAATCATGGAAAAAGACATGGAAGCGCGAGCTTTCTTCAGGTACTATGCTACTATTCGCCTTGGCTCATTCACTCATCCGGTCGCGCAAGCAGCGTTAATCGAGCTGTTAAGACTTGATGACAATTCCCGAATTAGAAGGTATGCCGCTGAACGGATAAGAGAGCCGAACGCAGCGGCTCATTTGAGAGTTGCGCTGCAGGACGGCGACCCAGCAGTCCGAGAAACGGCTGCACTGGCCTTGGGCAGATTAGCGGATGCCCAATCCGTAGATACCCTAATTGCCATGCTCAAGGACAAGAACCTTGTTGTCCGAAAAGGCGCAGCAATAGCCCTCGGACAAATAGGCGACCCCAATGCGGTTGAGCCCCTCGCAGAGGCGTTAAAGGATACAGACTGGCACGCGCGACTGGCTGCTGCCATCTCGCTAGGCGAAATTGACTTGGATATTCTCGTGAACTTTTTGCGAGATGAAAATACTAAGGTCAGGAGGTCAGTAGCGCGTGCGCTGGGAAAAATAAAGGATTCTCGTGCCGTGGGTCACTTAGCCGCCACTCTCCATGACAAGGACATGCTTGTGCGAGATTTCGCGGCGGAAGCTTTAGGTAAAATAGGGGACCCACGGGCTGTGGTACCTCTCATAAATGCAATTCGGCGGGATGCTCATCCGGATGTCAGAAGCAGTGCTGCCAAGGCGCTCGGAGAGATAGGGGCCCTTGAAGCGGTAGAGCCCCTCATAGTTGCGCTGCGAGATAAAAACCACCGTGTTCGCAGGAACGTTGTCAGGGCATTGGGAAAGATAGGCGATTCGCGTGCGCTGGAGCCACTGGAAAAGGCTGCTGCGCATGACAAAAATATCGACGTAGGCCGTAACGCACGTCTTGCAATCAGAGAGATAAAGAAGAAAAACCAAAGCAAAAAGCCCGAAAACTGACGATTTTGCAGCCCTTGGAGCCTTATACATGCAGTCCAAAGTTGAATTGAAGGCCAATCAGACCATAGTTTTCATCGGCGACAGTATAACTGATACCGGGCGACTTGAACCGGCATATCGGCCGTTTGGCTACGGCTATGTTAACTTCGTGGCGAACCTGCTTTTGGCAGAGTACCCCGAGCTCAATCTCAATATAGTAAATACCGGCATCAACGGCGATACCGTTCGAAAATTAGAGGCCAGGTGGGAAAGGGATTGTATCGACCATAAGCCGGACATTTTAAGCGTACTTATCGGAATAAACGATTTGTGGCGTCAGTATGTAGAGCCTGAGAGACTTCCGGAGGCTGTTTACCCCGATGAGTATGAATTAACATACAGACGGTTACTTTTGACGGCGAAAAAGCAGTGCAAATGTCAGCTGGTGTTGATGGAGCCTTTTATGTTTTGCAGCACACCGGAAAATCCGATGTTCAAAGGCCTGCAAACTTATCTTAAGATAGTTCATAAATTAGCTGAAGAGTCTGACGCGGTTGTTGTAGCGCTCCAAAGTAAGATTGACGAACAAATCAAGCAGGTGCCTCCGGAAAAATGGTCGGCCGATTCGGTTCACCCTTACGTATGGGTGCACGCCTGGATCGCTCAGCGATGGCTTCAAGCAACAGGTCTGTGAAAAACGATTTGAGTCTGAAAAAAATTTTCTCTTCATAGATTCAGTAATCACAAGGACTAAGGCAGAAGCGAAAAATTTATGTGAAAATTTTTGATTTTTGTCTTTACAGCAACTCAAATCGCCGGTAAGTTCCAAGTTCGCTTTTCAACTATATGTTGTATTATTCCAGACCATCTTTTCTATATGTTGTGGTCTCTTTTTTTGCATGGAGGCGCGTAAATGTCGCAGGTATTCAACCCTGAAAACCCTTTTATAACTGAGCAGTCACAGCCAAAAACCGCTGTTGACACCCCGCAGTCAAGCGGTTTGAGAATAGAGCATTTCTTTTCAACCCCCGGCGTGCATCCTTTTGACCAGCTTGAATGGGAGACGCGTTCAGCCAAGATAACCAGTGATAGTGGCGAAGTGATTTTCGAGCAGGACAACATAGAGATTCCAGCTTCCTGGAGTCAATTGGCAACAAAGGTTGTGGCGAGCAAATACTTTTACGGCGATATCGAGAGCGGTCAGCGAGAGAATTCAATTAAACAGCTTGTTCACCGCGTCTGCAGGACAATTACCGACCGTGGCAAAAAGGATGGCTACTTTGCCACTGACGAGGATACCGAAGTTTTCTATAACGAGTTAACCTGGCTTTGCGTGAACCAATGCGGAGCGTTCAATTCGCCGGTATGGTTCAATGTTGGGCTTCTTGATGTTTATGGCATTGCCGGCAGCAAACACAACCACCGCTGGGACCCGCGGCGCAGAGAAGCGGTTGCCTGCCAAAACAGCTACGAATATCCGCAGGCTTCAGCGTGTTTTATCCAGTCGGTCAAGGACTCGATGGAAGACATAATGCGGCTGGCAACAAGCGAAGCAATGCTGTTCAAACACGGTTCAGGCACGGGAACCGACCTCTCAACACTGCGAAGCAGCAAAGAGAAGCTTTCCGGCGGAGGTAAACCTTCCGGCCCTCTGAGTTTTATGAGGGTCTACGACCAGATAGCCGCAGTAATTAAATCAGGCGGCAAAACCCGCCGGGCAGCAAAGATGCAGTCGCTTAAGGTCACTCATCCCGATATTAGGGAATTCATCACCTGCAAGACAGAAGAAGAGAAGAAGGCGTGGACACTCATTGAGGCCGGCTACGATGGTGACCATAACTTGGAAGCCTACAGCAGCGTGATGTTCCAGAATTCCAATCTTTCTGTGCGTGTGACCGACGAATTTATGCAGGCGGTGGAGAAGGACGACACCTGGAACACCTATACCGTAACAACAGGCGAAAAGATAGGAGAGCACTCGGCACGCGAACTGATGGACCTAATTGCCGAAGGTACAAGGATTTGTGGTGATCCGGGGCTCCAGTACCACAGTACAGTCAACCGGTGGCACACTTGTCCCAGCGCCGGCGAGATTAACGCTTCAAACCCCTGCAGTGAGTATATGTTCATCGACGACTCGGCCTGCAATTTGGCTTCGCTCAATCTTATGAAATTTCGCAAGGAGGACGGCTCCTTCGATGTTGAGAGCTTTAAGAAGGCCGCTCGCATATTCATTATCGCTCAGGAAATCCTCGTCGATAACGGCAGCTACCCGGACAAATCCATTGCCGTAAACAGCCATTTGTACCGAGCCCTCGGTCTTGGTTACGCAAATCTTGGCTCTTTGATTATGAGTCTGGCTCTTGGTTACGATTCCGACCAGGCAAGGGCAATTGCTGCAGCAATCAGCGCTATACTTACTGCAACCGCTTATGCGGCAAGTGCGGAAATCGCGTCTGCAAAAGGCCCTTTTGAGAAATTTGACAAGAATAAAGATGCAATGCTGAACGTTATAAATATGCACCGCCGCCACGCCTATGATATCCCCGAATCGCACTGCCCGGACTATTTACGCAATGCCGCCAAGGATGCTTGGGACGAGGCCTTTGATGCCGGCTCCAAAGTCGGTTTTCGTAACGCCCAGGCAACGGTCCTTGCGCCGACAGGGACTATCGGCTTTATGATGGACTGCGATACCACGGGCATCGAGCCGGACATCGCACTGGTCAAGTACAAGTTATTGGCGGGCGGTGGAATGCTAAAACTTATCAATAAGACCGTATCGATGGCTCTTGATAGGCTTGGTTACAGTGCTGAAGATATCAAGTCAATCTGCGATTACATAGATGAAAATGAAACTATCGAGGGGGCGGAAAAGCTCAACCCCGACCATTTACCCATCTTTGACTGCGCTTTTAAGCCGCGGGCAGGCAAGAGGAATATTCATTACACGGCACATCTGAAAATGATGGCTGCGGTACAGCCGTTTATTTCCGGCGCCATTAGCAAGACCATCAATATGCCCAAAGAAAGCACAACTGAGGATATTGCCGCCGCTTATATGGAAGGCTGGAAGATGGGTTTGAAAGCCGTGGCAATCTATAGGGACGGCTCCAAGAAGCTCCAGCCGGTCTCAACGCAAAAGCATAAGGCGGCCAAGGCCAAAGCCGGGGCCGAAGTATCAGCTAAAGCCCGGCCGTTCAGGCGCCGGCTGCCGGATACCAGAAGAAGCATAACCCATAAATTTTCCGTTGCAAATCATGAAGGCTACCTGACGGTGGGGCTATATGAGGACGACCAGCCTGGTGAGTTGTTTATCACTATGGCCAAGGAGGGCAGCACC
>CAZOUM010000039.1:0-29158 GCA_964582985.1 uncultured Pirellulales bacterium
ACACTGAGCTGCCGACCGGCGAGGGGATTATCATCATGAATCCCGAATACGGCTCCCGGCTGGGCGAACTCGAACAGCTCGAAAAGGAGTATAAACGCATTGGCGACTTTTTCAAACAGAAATGCGCCGGTTATACAGGCTATCTATTTATAGGCAACAGACTGCTGGCTGCAAAAGTCGGACTAAAAGCTTCTCGCCGTATGGTATTCTACAACGGCAACATCGAGTGCCGCCTACTGAAGTACGAACTCTATAAAGGAATAAGGCAGCCGCGAAACAGTGGACAAAATTAGCGTCATATTACAGCTGCTTTTTGCGGGCTTTTTAAGTATTCGATATTACAAATGTTAAGGATTTTCAATTTTTGCGAATTTAGGCTTGTTTGATAGAGATTTTCCGCGTCCCCACGAGAATTTGCATTTTCGAAGCATAGGTGCATTTGACCGCTCCTCCAAGAGTTAGTTTTCGGCGGCAGAGCCATCCCCAAGCACCGTAGGGCGTCCCCGAGGGACTGCCGCTTGAGGCTGCCACCCGGCCTTACAGCCGCCGGTATTGAGCGAACGGTGAATTATATAGTGCAAAGGAGTTTGTTTGTCAATAAAGTTTTTTGGGATTTTGTAATTATTTTCGCGTGTACCAAGCGAAAAAGGCAGGAAATGAATTGGGAGGGCAAATATCCTGGATTCCGCATCCCCTGATCGGAGTCGGGGACACACAAGGCGGAATGACAATGGTGAATAAATTGCGGGGCAAGCAAGGGGGGCGTTTTGATTGAGTGGGTAGGTGAGAAAAAATCCAAGGTCGTGGCATATTTCTGTTGACAGCAAGGGGGCAAAACTCTATACTGACTGAACAGGTGTTAGATTTCTAAGCTGAGCTTGTAAGTACTGGACACGCCCGATATTAGTCTATTCTCACAAGGAGGTGTGGCGGGGGGAATTCGCGGCGAGGAGTGCCCAAAGTAGTTGTAAAGCAGGCTGAAATGCTGCTCTGGGAAAAGTAGCAAGGGGGTGCAGCAAAGGTAGGGTATGCGGCGATTAATGGAAGGGAAAAGACCAGTATTGCGGTTTATGAAGTCATAGTGAAATTATTTAAAATGAAAGGAGCCAGAGGATGTTAATGCGAAGAATGACGGCCATTATAGTTGTGGTGGTGTTGGGAGCGATGAGCACTGCGGCCTGGGGGGGGGCAAACCACTGGTATGTGGACCCGGGTGGAAATGACCTTAGCGATGGAAATTCATGGGATGAGGCTTTTGCTACAATTCAGAAGGGTATCGATAAGGCCGGTAAAGGTGACCTTGTTAAGGTCAAGGCAGGGACATACTACGAGACGATTGACTTCAAAGGCAAGGCCATCACCTTACGCGGAACCGACCCCAACAGTTGGGTCGTGGTGGCAGCAACTATTATCGACGCGAACGGGTCGGGGAACGTTGTTACGTTTAACGATAAAGAAGATGGGAATTCGGTGCTTGAAGGATTTACGATTAGAAACGGAGACAGAGGCATCTATTGCTCCGAGGCATCGCCGACAATTGCGCGATGCATCATTACGAGTAACCATAGCAGGCGCGATGGCGCGGGAATGTATAACTCCAAGGCTTCGCCGATGGTGGCAAATTGCATCTTTAGCAGGAATTCTTCCGCTGGTAACGGGGGGGGAATGTATAACGACTACAGCCCTGCTTGTCCGATGGTGATAAGTTGCGTCTTTACCGGGAATTCTTCTGGTGATGAAGGCGGGGGGATGGCGAACCGGCATGGGGCATCTCCAACGGTGATAAACTGTGTCTTTTATCATAACACTGCCAGTGATAGGGGCGGCGGAATGGCGAACGAGGAGTCTAAGGCGACGATCATCAATTGCACATTCTTTGACAATTCCGCAAATAGCGGCGGCGGCGGGATTTACAACGAGGACGACCCTGCGCCTGAGTTGTATAATTGCATCCTCTGGGGCAATGATGCTGGCAATGATGCCGGCGAAATACATAACCGCCATTGTAAACCAACCTTTAGCTACTGTGATATAGAAAAAGGCCTGAACGGCGACAAATGCGGCGGAGACGATTCCAAAGGGCGCCGCAATGATAACGATGACCCTGAATTTGTTAATTCAAGCGACCCGAACGGAGCCGACGATACGTGGGGGACCTCTGATGACGGGCTGATTCCCACTGAAGAGGACGTGGTAGATGAGGGCGACGACAAAATAGTCAAAGCCAAAGGAATAACCACAGACATCAAAGGCGACCCCCGTATTATCGGCAGCCATGTTGACATGGGAGCGTATGAGTACAAGTACAAGCCCAGGTCCAGGCCCAAGCGCAAGCCCAGGTCCAGGCCCAAGCCCAGGTCCTGACGCTTGACGAGGCTTTAGTAAATCAAAGGGACGGTTGAGATTGATGCAGCCGTCTCTTTTTCTTCAAAAGTTAAAAAAAATCAATCTATTTTGGTGGGCACGGCCCAGCCTACCCGGCTTTTGAATTTTACGATTGGAATAATGGACAAGGAATTTCGAATTATGAAGGGAGATTGCTTCGGCTCCGCCCCGCAATGACATCTCTGTGGACCCTGTGTGCTCTGTGGCTATTTTTCTATAGACCTCTTAGCAGCTTCCACCGCCTTTTCCACTGTTATGCCGAACTTCTCGAAGCAGACTTTGGCGGGCGCGGAGGCGCCGAAGGATGACATACCAATAAAGATGCCGTTATCGCCAAGCCATTTGCTCCAGCCTTGTTCGACACCAGCTTCGATGCCAACTCTGGCTTTAACATTCGGCGGGACAACCGTGTCTTGGTATTCCTGGTTCTGTTTTTCAAACAGCTCCCAGCACGGCATACTCACAACGTGAGCTTTGATACCGTTGTCCGCCAGTCCCTCAGCAGCACACAAAGCAATAGAGACTTCCGAACCGGTCGCCAAAAGCAGCACATCGGGGTTATCCGCGTCAACGAGAACGTAAGCACCTTTGCTGAGATTTGCGGCGGAGCCATATTTATTCTGGTCCAAGATAGGAAGTCCCTGGCGGGTAAAAAGCAGAGCTACCGGGCCGTCTCGATACTCTAACGCAAACTTCCACGACTGTGCTGTCTCGTTGGCATCTGCGGGGCGAATCACTATCAGATTCGGAATTGCCCGAAGGGCCGCGAAGTGCTCAACCGGCTGATGTGTTGGGCCGTCTTCACCTATTCCTACACTGTCATGGGTGAAAACAAAAATGGTTGGGTACTTTGAAAGTGCCGCTACGCGAATCGCCGCCCGCATGTAATCACTGAACACCAAAAACGTCCCGCCATAGGCGCGGGCCAGGCCGCTGACGGACATCCCGTTCATTATCGCGCCCATCGCGTGCTCTCTGACGCCATAGTGTATGTACCTGCCGTCGCGAGCGTCTTTTTGGAAATCTTTCGCACTGGCCCATCGTGTATTGTTTGAAGGAGTCAAATCCGCGGAGCCGCCCAAGACGAGCGGACACTTAGGCATCAGGGCATTTAGCACCTTCTGCGAGGCCTTGCGCGTGGCGATAGAGCTGTCCGCCTCAAACTTCGGCAAAAGCTCATCAAGATTTACAGAGAGCTTACCCTCCGCGGCGTCACGGAACTGCTGCGCCAGTTCCGGATAGGCCTGCGCATATTTCTGAAACTTTTTGTTCCAGGCCACCTCTGCCTTCTTGCCTCTGTCGAGAGCTTTTCGCATATGAGAGAGGACTTCCTGCGGAATATAGAAAGTCTTTTCGGGGTCCCAGCCGAACTTTTCCTTAATCAACCTGATTTCATCATCACCCAAAGGAGAGCCGTGTGCCTCAGCGGTATCCTGCTTGTTAGGGCTGCCATAAGCGATATGGGTACGAAGCTTTATAATTGTGGGCTGATTCTTCCGGCGTTTGGCATTTTTCAGGGCTTTGTCAATTGCCTCTAAATCGTTTCCGTCACCATCGACCACGATGACATTCCAGCCGTATGATTTAAATCTTTTGGCCCTGTCTTCTGTAAAGGAAAGGTCTGTGTCACCGTCAATGGTGATGCGATTGTCATCGTAAATAACGATTAGGTTGTCCAGGCCCAGATGTCCTGCCAGCGAACAGGCTTCAGATGAGACGCCTTCCTCCAAATCGCCGTCGCCGGCGATTGTATAAATGCTGTAGTCGATGATGGTAAAACCGTCCCGGTTGAAGTAACTCGCCAAATATTTCTGTGCTATCGCCATACCGACTGCGTTTGAGATTCCCTGGCCTAACGGCCCGGTCGTAACCTCAACCCCCAACTGCGGGTCATATTCCGGATGTCCCGGCGTCTTGCTGCCCCATTGTCGAAAGCTCTTCAGGTCATCGAGGCTCAAATCGTAGCCGGTCAAATGAAGCAGTGAATAGAGCAGCATACTTCCGTGCCCGGCTGAAAGAACGAAGCGGTCTCGGTTATGCCATCTCGGGTTAGCCGGGTTATGTTTGAGGTGTCTGGTCCAGAGGACGTATGCGGCAGGCGCCATTCCCATCGGCATACCGGGATGGCCCGATTTGGCTTTCTGCACGCCCTCTATAGACAAGAACCGGACCGTTTGAACACAAAGCTCATCAAGCTCAGAAAAACCGGCCTTCTTTTGTTCTGCGCTCATCGCAAACTTCCTGAATTAAGGGTCGTTAATACATTTGTTAAAGGCTTTTGATAACTTTTCCTTTGGAACGAAGCAGGTAAGATAACCGCGCGCCAGCCTTTCCGCAAGCGTTTTTATGCACGGCTCAAACCTGCCAAAAAGCGCGCTGCTGATGTTTGACAATTTCCTGCGTTTTTAGTATAGTATTAATTCCTGTAGTTTTTCAGAATCTCGTTGGTAAAGCCAAAGCCGGACACGAACACGAAAGCAAGATAAGAATTTCTTAGCAGGTAGCAATGGAAGTCAAGCCATTTAAGGCGTTCAGGTTCGACCGGGACGTCGTGGGTAATGCGGGCAACGGCTATGGCAAGCTCAAAGAACAAACGTTCCGCATCGCTCACATGGGCGATATAACCCTCGACGATTTAAAGGAGCTTCTCGGCTGGATTGAAGAAGAAATCGGATGAAAGTAAAGATTGTCAGTTGTTATTCGAATTGACAGAAAGCCATGGGCTCGGCCTGGGGTTTTCTATTAGCTTTATCTAAAAAAGCTTTGACACCGTGAACTTGTTCATAATAAAATCGTATAAGATTTAACCAAACCCTTTTGCAGTACAGAATTGTTGGTCTTGTCCGCTAATATGGTTGTCTAAGGAATAGGGAGGTCGAAAAATGCAGACGTTAACTTTCAAACAGAACAAGTCTTCGCTACGGTATTTTGTGATTTCAGTTCCGCTGGCGTTTTTAATTCTGATGGCTCTATTGCCGGCCTTTGGCCAAGACGAGAACAGCATTGCCACGCTGCGTGAGATAGGCAAGACGTTCACTAAGATAGCGAAGAAGGCCTCGCCGGCCGTGGTCAGCGTAAAGGCGGAAAAGCTTTTTATGCAGGACTACTTTGTGATGCCGGACTGGCCCTTCGGCGAGCCTTCTGACCCGTTCGGCGACGACTTCTTCGACCGTTTTTTCCGGCGGCCCTCTCCTCGCCGGCGGCAGCGCAAAGAACTTCGTCCGGTCCAGGGCTCCGGCTTTATTATTTCGAAAGACGGCTATATTTTGACTAATAACCATCTCGTTGGTGAAGCTGAAAAAATTACGGTCAAGTTAGCAGACAAGCGAGAGTTTACAGCCAAATTAATTGGGACAGACCCTGAATCCGATGTAGCCGTCATAAAAATTGATGCCAAAAAAGACCTGTCTTACCTCGAACTCGCTGACTCCGATGCTATTGAGGTCGGCGAATGGGTCATTGCTATCGGCAATCCGTTCGGCCTGGACCACACCGTGACTGCCGGAATTATTAGCGCAAAAGGGCGCAGCAAGGTCGGATTGGCCACTTTTGAAAACTACATCCAGACGGATGCTGCAATAAATCCGGGCAACTCGGGCGGGCCGCTGCTCAATCTTGATGGAGAAGTAGTCGGCATTAATACGGCCATAGTAAGCCGGGGCGGAGGCTTCGTGGGTATCGGCTTTGCCATCCCGATAAATATGGCAAAAGCCATATACAAAGAGCTTATTGACACGGGCAAGGTTGTTCGCGGCTTCCTGGGCGTGAATATTAAGGACCTGAACCGGGATACTGCCGAACTGCTGGGTCTGGACAAAGAAACCAAGGGAGTTGTTATACCCGGCGTTACCAAGGATTCAGCCGCCGACAAAGCCGGCATCAAGCCGTATGATGTCATCGTCGAATTCGAGGGCGAAAAGATTGAAAAGGCCAGCGAACTGCTCAACCGCGTCGCAGCACTAAAACCCGGGACAAAAGTCAAGATGGTTGTATTGAGAGACGGAAAGCGAAAAACTATCACCGCTGAACTTGGAACGCGTCCACCACGGGAGGAAATCCTCGGTGCCCCGCCGACAGACGTGATGGAGCAACTCGGCTTTTCTGTTCAGGACCTTACAGACGAATTGGCCGGGCACCTGGGCTATGAAGGCCTGAGCGGTGTTTTGGTTTCCAGAGTTGAGCGCGGCTCTGAAGCTGCAACAAAAGGCATCACTCGGGGGACGCTGATTATGGAAGTCAATCAGAAAAAGGTCAGAAACACAAAAGAGTTTAATAAGGCCATAAAAAAGGCCGCCAAAAAGGGAGGGGTTTTGCTTCGAATAAGACAGGGACGCCGCACGGACTTGGTTGCATTAAAGGTACCTAAGGAATAAAAATCGCGATTTAAAACTTCTGCATAAACACCTCAGCCCCGCTTTGAGCGGGGCTTTTACTTTGGTCATCTTCTTACTAATCAGCAAAACGTCTCTCGAATGCGTGGACAAATAAACATATTGTCACGGCTGTGAGACAGGGTTAAACTTACCTGTTATGTTCAAAAGGGTATTATCTTTTTACACAAAATATTTTGCGGTCTGGGTGATACTTTTTGGCATTGTGGCGTATTTTTGGCCCGGACCTTTCAAGGCTTTGAAAGACTACAACAAACTCTTCTTTGGTCTGACAATGTTTGGAATCGGGGCAGTCCTGCAAATCGAAGATTTCAAACGCATCCTCGAAAAACCCGTCATCGTTTTGATAGGTTGTTGTGCGCAGTTTAGTTTTATGCCGTTGGGAGCATTTGCGCTGTCCAGAGTCTTCGGCTTTTCACCGGAGCTTTCGGCCGGGCTGATACTGACCGGCTCTGCACCGGGCGCTATGGCGAGCAACGTTATGAGCTACATCGCTAAAGCTGACACGGCTTATTCAGTTTCGTTAACAGCAGTCTCTACGCTGTTGTGTCCCTTACTTACGCCGGGGCTGACTTTTCTGTTGGCAAGGTCGCAACTTGATGTTCCTTTCCTGGATATGGTATGGGACGTAATTTATATGGTAATAGTGCCGTTGTTTGTG
Organism: uncultured Pirellulales bacterium; assembly: GCA_964582985.1. GTDB lineage: Bacteria > Planctomycetota > Phycisphaerae > Sedimentisphaerales > Anaerobacaceae > CAZQYB01. The sequence goes on from CAZOUM010000039.1 coordinate 7,438, forward strand.
GGATTTGGGGTAAGGCATTTTTTCAAGGAAAAATTAGAGAAGATTTTGCCCATATTCCCGGCGATTTCGGTGACGTTCATAATATTTATCTGCTCGCTGGTGATAGCCCGCAACAAGGAACGCCTGCCTGAAGTCACCGGAGTGATTTTAGCTGCGGGTTTGATATTGAATATATATGGAATGTTAGCCGGCTACGGCGTAGGGTCTCTTTTTAGGATGAATACTCGCAGAAGGCGGACCCTGACGATTGAAATCGGGATGCAGAACGCCGGGCTGGGAACCGCATTGGCTTTGGAGCATCTCGGCGATGAAGCCGCAATACCGGCGGCCACTTTCGTATTTGTATGTATTATTACGGCTTCTTTAATGGCCAGCGTCTGGCAAAAAAGGCCACAAGAGGCAGCAAAAGAATAAATAGTATCTATTAGCGGAGGACTATTGCATTTTAGCGGTGGAAATGCTATAATTCTTTCTTGTATTTGGTTTTGTGAAGCTTTGTGGGCAGTCTTTATTTCGGCTGCCTCTTGTTATGTGTAGGTAAACATTTTTAGGAGCTGGTTATGGGTTGTAATCTGGCAATTGCAGGAGTGACCGGAGCGGTTGGTCAGGAATTCCTCAAAATTCTCGAAAGGCGAGACTTCCCGTTTGATTCACTCAGGGTACTTGCAAGCAGCCGTTCGGCTGGCAAGAAAATCGAATTCAAACGCAAAGAATACATTGTCGAACGACTAACCAAAAAGAGTTTCGCCAACATCGATATCGCATTGTTCAGTGCCGGCGGTGCCAGGAGTAAGGAATTTGCTCCCGCCGCCGTTGAAGCCGGCGTGGTGGTAGTGGATAACTCTTCGGCCTTTAGAATGGACCCCGATGTGCCGCTGGTTATTCCTGAGATAAATCCGCAGAAAATTAAGGAACATAAGGGCATTATCGCGAATCCAAACTGCTCGACGATTATCGGGATTGTTCCGGTCTGGCCACTGCACAAAGCGAATCCCGTCAAGCGAATGGTAGTCAGCACTTACCAGGCCGCCAGCGGTGCAGGAATGTCGGCAATGCTCGAATTGGAAAACCAGACCCGCGAGATACTCGACGGCAAAGAGCCAAAGTGCAAGGCTTTTCCGTATCAAATTGCGTTTAATGTCTTTAGCCATAATTCGCAGCTTGATGCCGACAGCTATAACCTCGAAGAGGTAAAAATGGTCAAAGAGACCATGAAGATTTTCGACTGTCCTGATATCGCGATTACGTGCACCTGCATTCGCATTCCTGTATTCAGGGCCCACTGCGAAAGCATCAACCTCGAGTTTAGTGACCCGATGACCCCTGACCAGGTCAGGGACCTGTTGAGTACTGCGCCGGGCGTTTCGCTGATTGATGACCGCGAAAACAATCGCTTCCCAATGCCAATCGACGCCACCGGCAAAGATAACATATTTGTCGGCCGAATACGCCAGGACAAGTCGATACCTGAGAACCGCGGCATAAATATCTGGGTCGCCGGCGACCAGTTGCGAAAAGGGGCCGCCCTCAACGCTGTCCAGATTGCAGAGAAGCTGCTATAATTGCCGCGATGACGGCTCGGAATATAAGATTGACAATCAGCTACGACGGCAGCGAGTATCACGGCTGGCAAATCCAGCCTGGACACAAGACTATTCAGGGTACACTTAGCGAAGTAATCTGGGATTTGCTTGGCCCCGAGGTTAGAATAGCAGGCGCCAGCAGAACCGATGCCGGCGTCAGCGCCCTCGGCCAAGCCGCCCTGATACAAATCGATTCGCCCATACCGACTGAGAATCTTGTCGACGCAATAACCGGCAGACTGCCCCAAGACATAGTTGTCACCGAGGCGGTGGAAGTGCCGCAGGGCTTTGACATCATAGGTGCGGCCAAAAGGAAATTGTACCGCTATACGATTTTTACCGGCCGGCAGCGTCCGGTTCTGCAAATAAGACACTGCTGGCATCTGCGCACAAAGCTTGATGTAGTCGCTATGAACCAGGCTGCTAAAATGTTGGTAGGAAAGAAGGATTTTAAGTCCTTTGCAGCGGCGGCCGACAAACGCGAAAGCTCCGTGCGAACAATCTTTCGCTGCGATGTCACTGCCGAAAATGAGTGGGTATATGTCGATGTAGAAGGCGATGCTTTCTTGTATAACATGGTAAGAAACATAGTCGGAACCCTTGTCGAAATCGGAAGCGGGAGAAGGCTGCCCGAAAAAATAGAACAGATTCTCGAAGCTAAAGACCGAAAAGCCGCCGGGCCCATCGCTCCGGCAGCAGGACTGTGTCTGATGTGGATTAAATACGCCTGAAGCGTATGCAGGAGGCATATTGAAAATCGTTCACATAATAACAAGATTGATACTCGGCGGTGCCCAGGAAAACACTCTTATAACATGCAAGCTCCTGGCACAGCGGGGACACGATGTCACGCTTATCACCGGTCCTGCCATAGGTCCGGAAGGAGAACTCTTTGAACAAACCAAGAATCAAAAATATGATGTGATGGTCATACCCAAAATGATTCGTGCAATCTGTCCCTTATATGACACCATAACCTATTACCAAATCAAAAAATACCTCAAGCGACTGCAGCCTGACATCGTTCATACCCATTCGGCCAAAGCCGGGATACTCGGCAGATTTGCCGCCGACAAATTGAAAGGAAAATGGGGAGAAAACCTGCCGGCGGCTGTGCACACAATACATGGCTTGGCGTTTCATCCCTATCAAAGTAAGTGGCTTAACAAGTTCTATATCGCCATAGAAAAAGCGGCTGCGAAGCGAACAGATTACTTTATTAGTGTTGCTGATGCGATGACTGAGCAGGCGACCACCGTTGGTATAGGCCGGCCGGAGCAATACTCCACCGCTTATTCTGCCATCGAAGAAGATGATTTTTTGCAGCCCATTCCTGACGAGCGAAGAAAAGAGTTTCGCAAAAAGTATCAAATCCCCGAAGATTCCGTAGTGCTTGTCACCATCGCGCGATTATTTATGCTCAAGGGGCACGAATACATTATTGAATCAGCTAAGGTACTTTCGGAGCGATTTGATAAAGCAGTCTGGCTGTTTGTCGGTGACGGAAACTTGAGTGACCACTTCAAGAAACAGGTAATTGACCTGGGATTGGCTGAAAAAATCAAATTCACAGGTCTTTTGCCGCCGAGCCAGATGCCGCTTGCAATACAGTCATCGGATATCCTGGTCCATTGCTCGCTGAGGGAAGGCCTCGCTCGCACTCTGCCGCAGGCGATGCTGTGCGGCAAGCCGGCAATATCCTTCGATATCGACGGCGCACGAGAGGTGGTAAACGAAACAACAGGGCGCCTTATTGAACCAAAAAATATTGAGCAATTAACGAATGCCTGCGCGGAATTGATAGAAGATGAGGAATTAAGAAAGAAGCTTGGTGAACAGGGAAGAGAGTCGGTAAAAGAGAAATTCGCACCGGAAAGAATGGTTGACACTATCGAAGCTGTCTACGAGAAGCTGTTGGGACAAAACTAAATGCTTGACCTCACTGTCATTCTGAGCGTAGCGAAGAATCTTGTTGTTTTAGAAAGAGAAAAATTATGAAAAGTTACAGAAAAGAACTGTGGTTTAATACGAGAGGCAGACGCGAGTTCATCAACATGACGCCGCAGGTTGAGCAGTGTCTTGAAGAAAGCGGTGTCAAAGAGGGCTTTGTGCTCTGCAACGCTATGCACATTACTGCCAGCGTTTTTATCAATGACAATGAATCAGGCCTGCATCACGATTTCGAAGTCTGGCTGGAAAAACTGGCCCCTGAAAAGCCGTACTCACAATATCGTCATAACAGCTTTGAAGACAACGCCGACGCCCACCTGAAGCGCAGCGTGATGGGAAGAGAAGTTGTCGTAGCTATAACGAATGGTCAACTTGATTTCGGGCCCTGGGAGCAGATATTCTACGGCGAATTCGACGGGAAAAGAAAAAAACGTGTCCTCGTAAAAATAATCGGCGAATAAGAAGCTTGTTTTGACGGCAGATAAATGCGACGGCAAAGGCGAGCAAAACTTCAATGGGAAGAGCAGGTATGAACATGCTGAGGATATCCAGAGCAGTGATAATTATGTGGTTCTGTTTATTCTTGCCTGGTGGTTGTGCCCACTATGTAAGCGAGGCGCGGCGTTCGACAGAAGTCGACCTCACGGATGCAGTGATTGTGGTCTGTTTATCTGAAGCGGTGCACGCCAAGACCGCTGATATGCTCAGCGACGAAATCGCCAACCGTACGGGTGTGCGTCTTGAGGTAACCAGCTCGATGCCGAAGGACAATAAAAGCGCGATTGTTCTTGGTACGGTAGACAGTATGAAACCGACGTCATCGCTGCCGAAGGACCTTGAGGTACCGAGTAAGGCAGAGGGCTACGCGATATGGACCGACAATCATAAGGTTTATCTTGTCGGGCGTGACGACCGCGGTGCCTTGTTTGCGGCGGGCAGGCTTATCCGTCTGCTTTCGATGAACAGAGGCAAAGTCTGCGTTTCGGCTGATTTGCGACTGGCCAGCGCACCTGAGTATCCCATACGCGGGCATCAGTTGGGCTACCGAAATCTGAACAACACTTACGATACGTGGGACCTGGCAGCTTACGAACAGTATGTTCAGGAGTTGATAATCTTCGGAACAAATGCCATTGAACTGGTGCCGACTCTTAACGTCAACAAACGGCCCGGCCCGCATATGGGCAAGTCGATGTGGGAGATGAACAAGGCCCTGTCAGAGATGGTAGGCTCATACGGACTTGACGTGTGGATATGGATTAAGGTGATGCATAGCGAGGTTAAGACCGCTGAGGCCGAGAAGGTGGCGATGGCAAAACGCAGGCGGCTGTTTGAGAGCCTGCCCCATCTGGACGCGGTTTTTGTGCCCGGCGGTGACGGCGGTGACACGCCGGTAGAGGTGCTGATGCCGTGGCTGGGCCGTCTGGCCCAGGTGCTGAGGCAGGTACATCCGAAGGCAACGCTCTGGGTCTCCAACCAGACTTTCGAATCCAAAGATAACGACTTTTTCTTCAATTACCTTCAAACAAAATCTCCGGACTGGCTTGCCGGCGTGGTCTATGGGCCCTGGACAACTGTGAGCATCCCGGAGGTCCGGCGACGGACGCCGAAAAAGTATAAGCTTCGACGTTATCCCGACATCTGCCACTGCCTGGGGTGCCAGTATCCGGTGCCACAGTGGGACAGAACTTTTTCACAGACGTTTGGGCGTGAGCCGATATGTCCGAGGCCGCGGGCAATGACTCATATTCACAATCTGTATGCTCCTTTGGCTGACGGCTTTATTACATACAGCGACGGCGTCAATGACGACCTCAACAAATTTGTCTGGAGCGCGCTTGGGTGGGATTCCAAAATCAGCGTTGAAACGATTCTGCGTGAATACGGCAAAATGTTTTTCGGGGATAAGTATGCCGATGCGGTTGCCCGGGGTCTGTTAAAGCTGGAAGAAAACTGGGTCGGAGCCATCGCTGAAAATGAAGGCATCGACGAGACGCTCAGGATATGGCAGGAGATTGCGCAGCGCGGCGGTGATGGACTGGCGGGTAACTGGCGGCTGCAGCTTTATCTTTTTCGAGCGCATTACGACAGTTATCTCAAGCACAGGGCCGCAGCAGAGTTAGGTTATCAGGCCCGGGCTTATGAAGCATTGAAGCGGGCATCGGAAAAGGGCGTCACAAAAGCAATCAATGATGCCCGTTCGGCACTTGCCCGCGTTGACAGCGAAAAATCTGCACAGCAATTGCGAGAGCGGACCGAAATGCTGGGTCTGAAATTATTCAAGAGCATCGGTCTTCAAATGAGCACCAAGGCCCCTTACAAGGCTGTAGGGCCGAGACGCGGGGCCGTGATGGATTATCTCGACCGGCCGTTAAATGACCGGCTGTGGCTTGAAAGCCAGTTCAAAGAGGTTCTTCGCCAGCAGAACCAAAAGGCCCAACTTGCGCGGATAGACAGAATCATGAATTGGGATGACCCGGGACCGGGCGGGTTTTATGATGATTTGGGTTTTGTTGGCAAAGACCCACATCTTGTCAGGCAGAAAATCTGGCAGCAGGACCCGCAGTTTTTAGAGTCGCCGATAGCAGAGCAGTACTATACGGCCAGAGTGTCCGATGCTAACAAGCTTTCCTGGCGTGACCAGGCACAAATACGCTATCGGATGGGCGTACATCCTCCTTATGACAAGTTCTCGCCGCAGGAACAGGCGCAGTCTCATAGCCAAACACGGCCACTTTTGAGGATGCGCTACGAGGACCTGGACCAGCAGGCTAAGTATCGGGTCCGCGTGACCTATCATGGCCGATTTCATACCACGGTCAAGCTTGTAGCCGACGGCAAGTACGAGGTTCACGGTCCGCTGACCCAGCCCGACCGCGTCCGGCCGGTTGAATTTGATGTGCCGAGAGGGGCTACGAAAGACGGCGTGCTTGAGTTACAATGGCAGCTCATGAATAAAGCACGCGGCTGTCAGGTTGCTGAGGTCTGGCTGATAAAGGAAAACTAAAGACTCACAAGGCAAGTCCCGAAGCAGATAAAGGATGCGGCAATACGGGGCGGCGATTAAGTCGGAAATGTTTGTATCAGGCAATGGAGTATAGTATGGATAATGCAAAGCGTGCAGTTTCTTGTTTTAAGCAAGGTTATAACTGTTCCCAGGCGATAGTGTCAGTTTACGGCGAGCAATTTGGTCTCAGTCGGGAAACGGCCTTGAAGGTTTCTGCCGGGTTCGGTGGCGGAATGCAAATGGCCGAGACGTGCGGGGCGGTGACCGGAGCCTTTATGGTCATCGGATTAAAGCACGGTGCAACTGAGGCAGAAGACAAACGCGCAAAGGAACAGACCTACAAACTCGTCAAAGAATTCGCGGACAAGTTTAGTTCCCGCAACGGTTCTGTTATTTGCAAAGAGTTGCTTGGCTGTGACATAAGCACACCTGAGGGTGCTAAGACTGCACAAGAAAAGGATTTGTTTGCTACTCTATGCACAAAACTGGTACGGGATGCCGCCGAAATTCTCGAAGAACTCGCTGTTTAGGATGCCACTCACGGTGAACTTAGTAGTCAGCAATTGCAAAGCAGGCTTTTGGGTGCGTCTTGCTGCAATTCTGATTGATTTGCTCATTATTTGGGTAGCGGTCAGACTTGCTATAGTGCTTTTTATCTACGCTGGTGTTTACGTGCCTTTTGAGTCGACGTTTGCCCTGTCTTTCTTGGTTTATTCAGCCCTGCTAATTGGCTGGCGAGGAGCCACTGTCGGCAAGACATTGTGCGGCCTTACCGTTCAGTCTTCAAGAGGCAAACATGGAGGTTACTTAAGAGCGCTTTTGCGGGAAACGGTTTGCAAACTAATTTCGGCGGCCTTTTTATTTTTGGGATTCATTTGGGCAGCGTTCTCTCGAAAAAAACGCGCATGGCACGACTATATTGCGCGCACAGCAGTAATCCAGGACCCGCAACGGCGGAAGCGAACCCCAATTGCTCTTTTGGCCGCATTCGTGTTGAGTGTATTCTTCATCGGCAGGAAACCGCTCAGCAACATTTGGTCGAGTTATCTTGCCTCAAGCCGGATGGGAGTGCCTTCGAATATATCAATGCCGTATGCCAACCGTGACCCGTCCACGCTGGTGGAGATTTCTTCGCTGGCTAAAGATGACCGCACAAAGTTCATCAAGTGGCTGGACCTGCACGGCAAGGACCCCGTTGAGTACGCCGTGGAAACGGCCGCAAAACATCAGGTAACCATTTTTGGGGAGATACACCAGCAAAAGGATTATTTGCTCTTCCTTAACAAAATCATTCCCGAATTGTACCACCGCGCCGGCGTGAGGTGCGTGGCTATGGAAGTATGCCTGGCTGAGGACAATAAGAAGATTAGCCAATTAGTCACTGCACCGGAATTCGACCGCGAGCTTGCATTGGAAATCGCCCGGCATCAATCGTGGGGCCTGTGGGGCTCCAAGGAATACTGGGACGTATTTGAAACGGTTTGGCGCTTGAACAAAAGCCTGCCCGAAGGCAAAAAGAAGATGCGTCTGGTTGGCATCGACGTGAGATTTGACGCTCCATCGATGGCCCTTGTTACGGGTGGCGAGGGAGCGAAAATCAAAGCGCCATTATGGGAGAAGTTGAGAATTTTCAGGATGGTCGATGACATTATAGTTGAGCTTAATCGCGACGTACTGATGGCGCTGAATATCGAGAAGGAAATCATTGAGCGAGGGGAGCGGGGAATCGTGTGGGCCGGATTGGCCCATTCGTATACGCATTATCAACAACCGATTATTATCCGTGGAAAATTGCTCAGGAAATTTAACCGGATGGGATTACTGCTGCATCACAAATATAGCGAAAAGATATTTCAAGTGGTTCTGCACGAGGGCCACGGCGTTTTCGATTCCCTTATGGAAGAGTTTATCGAACCTGTTATGGAAGAGCGCGGAAATATCCCGGTTGGGTTTGATGTATTCGATTCTCCATTTGCAAATTTGCGAGATGGCAGCTCCAAGGATTATCGTTATCTTCCCAGCTTAAGATTCGCGGACAAGGCCTGTGGTTACATTTATCTAAAGCCCGCTAAGAAACTTAAAAAGTGTGGGTGGCTTTCAGGCTACATCTCCAAGGAAATGTTTGTGAAGAATAAGCCTTATTACAAGGCATGGGGTCGACTTGCTGATATACAAGTTAATGATGAGCACAAAGCAAACGAAGTGCTCAAAATGCTGTCTGAAAATTAGCACTGATCAGAGCCTTAATTAGAGATCGGTGACTTGATGAGCTTGCTGTTTTTTTCTACTTCAGGTATGCCAGCGAACATTATCAATGACTTACTCATCTGTGTTCGCCTTCAGCGTAACGCTTTCCTACAACGCCGCCAATAATTCATTTAAGCTGTTCTAACCGCTCTGTTCGTCTTTGAGAATCTGCTTCAAACTGTACTGGCCTAAGACGCTTCGCTGCGATTGTGCTATCCGCTCAAGAGTCGCCGGCTGGTCGGTTGTCGACTGAGCAAAACCGACCTCAGCCACGGCTGCCGCGATATCGCTTAGTTTGACGTTCGTCGCGTCTTTTGCCAGAATAAAACCGACCTTGGGCTCCGAGGTCTTAATCAACAGTCGCGCTTTAACAAGATGGTCCAGTATCTTCTCGCCGAACTCGGCCGGTATATCCATTTTGGTGCATATAACTTCCGATGAGACCGGTGCATTGTTCGCCTCAAACGCAGCAGCAATCTCGCGCATAATATTAATAGCGGTAAAATCATTGGCTATGAAATATTCCTCTGTTTTCTTTGCAGCGGCAATCTCAGCGGCGTCAAGGCTCTTTAAATGTTGAGTAGTAAACGTCAACTGCAGGCCGAACAGAACAATAAGCCACGTAATGAAAATCCAGAATACTCCCAGCGGCACGAGTCCCACGACCCCATAAACTTTGCTGTAAGGGATAAATTCGGTGACGTACTGGGCGAAACCCCACTTTGCAAAACTCCAGACCAAAGCCGCCACCGCCGCACCCCAAATAGCCGCTCTGGCCTGTACTTTCGTGTTCGGCAAGACAAAGTAAAGAAAGAAAAAAGCCGCCGTCGATACGAGGTAAGACAACAAAGCCGGAGCAACATTTGACAGAATGGTTTTATGTATCTGCCCCACTGTCGAATATTGTGTGCTGATGTAGATACCGACGCCCAGAAGCAGCGGCCCAAGAGTCAGAAGCGCCCAATAGTTAATCATTCGCTGCAGGAAATTCCTTCCTCGACCAACTCGCCAAATATTGTTAAATGCCCGCTCGATGGTTGACAGCAAAGCAAGCGCTGCCCAAATGACAATCGGAATACTGATTAGCGTAATCGATTCTTTGTTTACGCTGGCGAAAAACCGTCCCACTATCCGGTCAAGATACGCCGTGAGCATTTCGGTTTTTTCGGTCCCCTCAGAGCCGGCAGTAGTGATTTCTATAGTCGTCAGATTAAGCCCTTCGTAAATTAAGTTTTTTACTTTCTCGCCGATGTCACTGTAGGCTGGAAACAACTGAAATATCAAAAGCATGACGATGGCCAGCGGAACAACTCCGAAGATGGTGTGATATGAAAGCGCCGCCGCCTGCTGGCCTGCACGGTTCTTCTTTAAGAGTCTCGCACAATGCGACCACAACTTTATCTGAAAGACCAGAAAGCGGCTGGCTTTACCAAGCTCCGCGTACGGCGTGGACAAGATTTCTTTCAGCTTCGGCATCACTGTTCCTTTCAATCCTGGCTCTTACTGATAACCAACTCGGCCGATTAGAGTATTTACTTAAGTAGTCCCTCCAGTCCTTCGAATATTTTTCCCTTAAGCTGGTCTTCCAAACGCTGTTTTAGTTGTAGTTCAAGCAGTTTGCCCAGATCAAGTTCAGGATTGTAGATTGTCCCTGTAAGTGGTATCGATATTCTTTTTCCAGCTTCTTGGTCGCCAACCCTCACCGTCCTGCCGTCTAAAGTATAAGGCAACATTACAATCATATCCAAACTCTTATCCAGCCCGATGACACCCTTAAAATTAAGTGGATTATCACCAACATCTACCTGCATATCGTCATATCGAAGAAAACCGTCCTTTAAAATAAATTTCGCCGGATGTACTTTGATATCCTGGTCCCTGAGGCTCAGGCCAGCCAAAGAAAGAAGCCGGCTGAGCAAACTCGACGCGGAAAGACGCATATTGATATTGTCCGCCCAAATGGTGCCGATTATTTCAGCTTCTTTCTTAGCTGCGCCTCGCAACGGCAGCGCAAGGCGCTGGCAATTGAAATTCCCCACACCGTTGACGTCGAATGCGTTCGCGAAAATGGGATTTACATACACCAAAAGCTCTCTCGACATCTCATCGTTGATTTGAACACCTTCTGCTATGTGAATCGGCCCGGGCGTTCTCAACAGCGTTGGCTTCTGTTTGAAATCCGCCTCACCCGCAAATCTTATTACACCATTGTTGACCTTTGATGAAAACTGAGAAATTGTAAAAAGACCTTTCGCTATCTGAATCTCCGCCTCGGTCGGACTGAAACCAAGCCCCTTATAATAGGCCGAATCGAAACCTAACTTACCCTTTGTGCTCAAATTCGCGAGCAGTTCCTCTTTCTTGCCGGCGGGATATTCACTTGAAAATCCAATAGTCTGTTCTCTTTTGCCCTTAAGTTTAAGGCCCTTTGGCAAAAATGGCCCCGCGACAGTGGTGACAGCCGACCACTCATATTCACAATCGACCTGCCCCTTTATTTTGGTTTTACCTGCCTTGGTTGTTTTGCTTAAATTGCCCTTGCGAATCTTTATTTGAGGGCTAATCAACTGCAGTTCTTTAACAGCGATGGATTTCTCAGCCGGGTTAACCTCGGCATCGAAAACAACCAGAACCTGCTCCTGCTCAAAAGGCTCCTGTTCCGGATAGTGCACCTTCAGGTTCTTAACTTTTGTCGAGTCAGTTACGACGCGGCAGGTACCTTTTTTAGAGCTGATTGAGATATTCGACTTCGCGATTCCCGCCAGTTGCATCTCCTTCGGAAAAGACCCAAACAGCACCGCGAATGGCTGCAACTTCGCCAGGTCAACATCATTTGCTGAAACCGCAAGCTCCAGAGATTTCTGTGCCTTTTTGCCCAACGGCAGAACAGAGTTCTTTATGGCGACCTTGCCGAGAGTTGCCGTTGCATTTATGAAATTGACGTTAACAATGTGTTTGCTTCTATCGGCAGTAAAGGAGAAATCCATATCAGCTTTAGGCTCGAAGGCGGTCAGCCCTTTCGCTGAAGACAGGCGAAGGTCTTTAACTACAGATGAGCCGACGGCGACAATCTTGTCTCTGCTGGACGACAATTGTCCCTTGCTGAAAAGCTCGCCCGCCATCCGGTATTCGCCTATGTTTACGAACTGTCCCAACTCCGATTGCAGCTTTGCCAAATCCACATCGGCACTGTATCGCAGCAACTTACCGGTTCCTGCGCAACTGATGTCACAGAAAGCCGCGGAGACGTCTAACCTGTCATACTTTATACCGCTTTTATCCGATGTAATTTCCACTATTGCTTTCACCGGCTGTGACAGAGCGATTTTCTTTCCATCAACCACACCCGCCAACCCGACAATGCTTGCCTGGCCGCTAATCTCTTTTCGACCGGCTTTGGCAGACGTCTCAATGTCACCGCTGAGCCGTCCCGAAGTTACTTTCATACCCTCTTTCAAACGAAATGTCCCCGGCATCTGCGACAAAGCCTGTGCCAAATCACACTGGAAACGCCCTTTCAGAACGTAAGCTGAGTCGGGCTTTACGAACTCCGATAATGATTTGAATGTTTTAGGAACTACGCCGCTCGCCTCGGCATCCAACCAGTCGCTGTGAATATCAAGCTTGTCAACATTTATTACTTCCTTGGCGCTGCTTAGTTTCACACCAACGTTTAGGGTGCTGGTCTTGAATTGGTCGCCTTTCAAGTGGCCGCCGGATATATCCAAATCCTTGCCTTTTATGGTGCCGCTCAGGTCTTCGATTCGGCCGTCTTTGACTTCGCTTGTCAAGTTGGCCGAGACCTTGCCTTGAGCTTTAATGTCGATTCCACCTAATGCAAGAATCGGCCCTAAAGAAGCAAGGTCCAAATCGTCGACTTCGACAGTGAAATCGCCGCTTGTCCCCTTGAAGCTCCAGCCGGTCTTTTTCTTCGGCCTGACCTTGCCTTGCGCGCTAATCTTCGATTCTTTGCCTTTGTCCGCTACGGTCGCAGTTATATTGAAAGTCGTTCCCTGTCCAAGCGGACGCAAATCGACTTTCGAGCTTATCTGTGAAAGCTTGACGGTCTTGGCTTTTGCGTCGGTCACCCTTAAACTACCATCGGTTACTGTCATGTCGATTTTATTGATTGGCAGTGTAACAGGTTTGCGTTTCTTGCTCTCAGACACCTTTCGCTCAGGGCCTTCGGCCTGCTTTGGCCGCCACTTTTCAAGATTTATCTCGACCTGGGGCTCGCGGATTTCTGTTTTACCGAAGGACAAATCTCCCATCAGAATGGAACCATAGTGGGGCTTTGTGGCGATTTGCTTTATCTTGACCAGGATTTCTTCGGCACTGCCGTTGAAACGGAAGTCCGAAATCCTGACCCCTTTCCACCAGCTCATTGAAAGGTCGGCAAAGTCCGCCTGGCCGTCGATGGAACGGTTGATTTTGGCTAATATAACCTTGCGGCCTTTTGCGCTGGATACGAACGCTGGCACAAGAAAAACCACTACCAAAATCAAAACGCCTACAAGTGCCAATACCAGCGTAAGTATTCGTTTTTTGTTTTTCTTCCGCCGCTTTGCTCTGGTACCTTTTCCAGCCCGCATCGCTTTGTCCCCCGAAAGAATGCTAAAGTCCTACATTAAAACAGCACCAACCAGTACAAAAATCCAGTATATCACTTTTAAATCGGCAAACAAGCCGGATTGCGATATACATAAATTCATACCAACGACAATTATGTAGCGAGAAATAGTGAATTCTTCCTGCAGACCAAACACCCCCCCTACTTTCACGTACTTGAAGAATAGTCAAAAAACCATTCCTTCGCACCAGACTTTTGCGCTAAAAACAATACCGAACAGGGCAAGGACTACCGTTGCTATCCACGCAATCCCGATGCCCCATCGCTTCTTCTTCAGACTCCAGGTTGATTCAAGAGCGCCCAGTATAGTCAATACCAGGAAAAAAAAGGCTGGGATAAAGCAGGCCCTTGTCTCGAACCGGTCGAGACGTGCAATCTCCTCAAGGGTCGGGAAATGAGTGATCCCTACCTTTCTAATATCAGGGACCCAATAACGCAGGGCGTAATACTGCCACGCCAAAACAAGTAAGCAGGCCAAGATGCTAAAGGATGCGAAAATGATGTCTCGAATATCGTCCGTCCTTTTGGCGTCTTTTTCAGCCAGCATCAATTTGCCCCTCAAAAGACACTTAAATCTATTGAGACCACAATTTCAGCGGCAGATTCTGATGTGGCGGCAAGTAATGCGGACTTCGTCAGAATCACTCGAGCATAATCTCATCAGATTTGCCTTTGATTATGGAGTCGACCTTGTCTGTGTATTCTTTGGTGATATCGTCGATTTGCTTTTTGCCTTTCTCCAAATCATCCTCAGTGATAAGTTTGTCTTTTTGCTCTTTTTCAAGCTGCTTGTTTGCATCTCTTCGGATGTTACGGATGCTGACCTTTGTCTGTTCGCCGGTCTGCTTGGCCTGGGCAGCGAGCTGTTTTCTTCTCTCTTCGCTGAGCGGCGGAACTTTTAGTCTTATCAGCTTGCCGTCCACGAGCGGCGCAATACTCAAATCGCTGCTTTTGATTGCCTTTTCAATCTCTTTGACCGAAGCCGGGTCGAACGGCTTTATCACAATCATATCCGCCTGTGGCGCCGCCAGAGTGGCCAATTGCTTTAACGGCGTGGGCGTGCCGTAATAATCCACCTTTATATTCTCAACAAGCCCTGTAGAAGCCCTCCCTGTCCGAACTGTCTTCAGCTCGTTATGCAAAACTTCAGCCGCCTTTTTCATCTTCGCTTCACACTCGTTGACGATTTCTTTGACAGGCATTTGCAACCTCCAGATTCAATAAAATTAAACTATTGCAAAATACTCACAACGCAAGTATTGATTATTCCAAGACCCACTCTCGTTCACTTCACATCCGCTGCCGGCCCATCAAGCTTAAGCTCGATTATTGTGTCAAGCTCTTTACGATGGGCCTGCGGTACCGAAACCTCTATAGCTTTTTCGGCCTGTTTCACAGTGGCTGTGCCGCCGGTCAGGACCCTGTATGATATAATTTTGTGCTTGAGAGGGGCGAGTCTAATGACATCGCCGGGCCAGCGCAGGATGTGAAGGTAAATCACATTGTCCTTGTGAGTGCTTCCGCCCCACCATCCGTCCCCGGCGATAGAGAACCGGCCGTAGTAACCCTCTTGCTTGCGGGTCTTTTCGTCCGGAGCCACAAAGGGGCCGCCCCGTGTGCCGTAGATACTTTCACCGTAGTGTTTGAGCCAAATTCCAATCTGGCGCAGCATCGCAGCCTGGCGAGGCTCGATTTCGCCGGTCGGGAGCGGGCCAACATTTAGAAGAAAATTCCCGTCGCCTGTTGCGCAGGTAACGAGCATATGAATGCACTCCTTCAACGAGCGCAGCTTATCATTTGTCTTCCAGGCCCATTGCTGTCCGAGCGTTGCATTGGTCTCCCAGGGGCGGTCGCTCTGAAAAAGGCCGACGCGATTCTCGGGTGTCCGGTAATCGCCCGGCAGCCCCGCCCGGTCGTTGATAATTACGTGAGGCTGAAGCCGCCGGACTATCTTGAACAGCTTCTCCGAATCCCAATCCTCGGCCTTTCCGCCCAGGCCATCGAAGAAAATAATGTCAACCCGGCCGTACCTGGTGCATAATTCCTTAAGCTGGCCATGCAGATACTTTATGTACCGTGCGTGGTTGTCGGTGCGGTAATCAGGGTGGTGCCAGTCGGGCTGTGAGTAATAAAAGCCGAGCTTCAATCCTTCTCGATGGCAGGCGTTGGCCAGTTCCTTGACGACATCACGTCTGAACGGTGACTTAGTAATCTTGTAATCCGTCAGGGCGCTGCCGAACATACAGAAGCCATCGTGGTGTTTCGTAGTGAACACGAGATACTTCATACCCGCATCTTTGGCAAGCTGTACCCACTCTTTCGCGTTGAACTTCGCGGGGTAGAAACTGCGGTAGAGATTATCATAGACCTCAACGGGGATGGGACCGGTGCCTTTCCTGCCTCGCCGCTCGCCTCCTCGCGACCAGCCGATTTCCGTTCCCATCAGGCTTACAGGCCCCCAGTGGACAAACAGCCCAAACTTCATCTCGCGCCAATTCTGCAAGTCTTCTTCGCTTGCGTGCAGATAATCCCTTCGCTCTGTGAGGCTGCCGGTGTCAGCTTTCTGCATGGAACAGGACGGCAATAGACATGTTGCGGAGACCAAACAAACCACAAGCAGCCATTCAGCGATTTTGCTTGCCGTCATACTTCTCATCCTTGTTATTTTTCTAAAGTATCTCTAATTTTGTTTTGCGACTGCCCCGTTTGACGCTATCTTGCAGAGCTTTTAGCAGATTACGGTCCCGACCTGCTCACCGCAAACAGCCTTTTTTATATTGCCCTGTTTGAAGATATTCAAAACAATAATCGGGATATTGTTGTCCCTGCAAAGGCTTATTGCCGAATGGTCCATTATCCGCAGGTCTTTCGTAAAGATGTCCTCGTAGGACAGTTTTTCGAACAGCTTCGCATTTGGATTTTTCTTGGGGTCGTCACTGTAAACACCTTCGACCTTGGTTGCCTTTATGAGCAGGTCAGCATCGAGTTCCGAAGCCCTTAAAGCTGCACAGGTGTCGGTAGTAAAAAAAGGGTTTCCAGTTCCGCCGGCCAATATCGCAACTCTTCCACGCTCAAGGTGCCGAAGAGCTCTCCTGCGAATAAAGTGCTCGCACATCGCGGGGACCTCAATTGCGCTGAGGACCCTCGTTGGCTGACCAAGCCTCTCAAGTGTCTCCTGCAGAGCACAGGCATTGATAATGGTGGCTAACATCCCCATATAATCGGCTGTGTTCCGTGGTATGTGACTGACCTGTGAGAAGCTTTCTCCCCGCAGAAAATTACCTGCGCCAACCACGACGGCAACCTGCGGGCCGAGTTTGCATATTTCCGCTATCCTTTTGGCAATCGACTCAAGTGCAGAGCCGTCGATACCAAATTCGCCGGGCTTGCAAAAACTCTGGCCTGACAGTTTCAGCAACACTCGGC
The DNA here is from genome assembly GCA_964582985.1 of uncultured Pirellulales bacterium. GTDB lineage: Bacteria > Planctomycetota > Phycisphaerae > Sedimentisphaerales > Anaerobacaceae > CAZQYB01. Next base: position 24,281 of record CAZOUM010000039.1, read on the forward strand.
TGCAATTGCTCTTTGCCATCCTTTTCTCGATAGCTTAAAGACTATATTTGCTATCCGACTTCCAGCCGGACAAATCGTTTTATCTTTGCTTGCCCCCCGGCCTGCTTGGCTGCCTCATCCAAAACCTGGGCAACGGACTTGCTGTCGTCCTTGACAAATCGCTGCTCAAGAAGACAGTTTTCAACAAAGAATTTCTTCATCTTACCTTCGACTATTTTATCAATAATGTTGGCGGGTTTATCCTTGACCTGCTCGGCATAGATGGCTTTTTCCCGCTCGATAGTCGTGGAGTCAATCCCCTCTTTGTTCAGCGCCAGAGGTTTTGTTGCAGTAATGTGCATCGCTATATCCGCCGCCGTCTGTTTTAGCGTATCAGAGGCCGCTACTTGCTCATCGCTGGTTTCAATCTCGACCATCGTGCCTACTTTTTTGTTGAAATGAACGTAAATGCTTATACGCCCCGGCCCGTCGAGCTGATACTTTGCGAAGTCACCTACCTGAATTTTTTCGCCTGTCTTACTGACTGTTTCCGTCAGGACATCGTTGAATTTCCTGCCATCGACAGACGTTTCCAAGACACTGTCCACGCCCTCATCGGCCGAGCACGCCAGCGCACAATCCCCCAAAGCTTCCGCCGCCCTCACAAAGTCATCGCTCTTTGTCACAAAATCCGTCTCGCAGCAAAGCATTGCCATCGCAGCCGTTTTGCCGTCCTGGCTCATCCTGTCGACAACTATACCTTCGGAAGTCTCACGCTGGGCCCGCCTTGTCAAAGTTGCAAGACCTTTTTTCCTCAATACCTCCATTGCCTTGTCAATATCGCCGCTTGCCTCCTGAAGCGCCCTCTTGCAGTCCATCATTCCCTGCCCACTTATCTTTCGCAGTTTCATCACCAATGAAGCTGAAATTTCCACCATTTTGAAAACTCCTGTTCTTTATTTCGTATTATGAGATGCGTATCGCGTCACTTTCCCGCGCAATAGTCATTTGTACGGCGTACTACGAGTTTGGCTGCTCCGGAGTCTGCTGCTGGCCTTGACCTTCTTGTGAAGGCGGCTCTGCAGCTTTCTCGGCCTGCGTGGAAGTCGGCGCAGCACTTTCTGCCGGTGCTTCCTGGACAGCAGGCACAGCCTGAGGTTCGCCTGTATCCGCACGAGCCAGCACGGCCCGTCTCGAGCGAACTCGCCTCGGCCGTTCTCTTACTGTTTCCCTGGCCGCAACCATTGTCTTGCCGGTCGCCACCGCATCAGCCAACTCATCGAGTATCAATTCTATCGCTTTTATCGAATCGTCGTTTGCGGGTATCGCCACATCTACCGTATCCGGGTCCGAATCCGTATCGATTATTCCAACAGTCGCAATGCCCAGCTTTTTCGCCTCTCGCAGCGCAATATATTCTTTCCTCGCATCGACAATTACAACGGCGCCGGGCAGACGAGACATATTGCGAACACCTTCCAGATTGCCCTTGATCTTTTTCAACTCCCGTTTCAATCTCGACGCCTGCTTCTTACTCTCGCTCTCAAGCGTCCCATCTTCCTGCATAGCTTCCAACTGCTCTAATCTTTGCAGCCGAGACCGTATAGTTCTGAAGTTGGTAAGCGTTCCGCCGAGCCAGCGGTGCGATATATAGTGCATTCCGCACTTGGCCGCAACCGCCTGAACCGTCTTTTGTGCCTGACGTTTCGTACCGACGAAAACAACATCTTTTCCCGACGAAACCACTTCAGCAAGAAGCTTCTTGGCTATCAGCAGCCCTTTCAGCGTCTTTCTGATATCGATAATATGGATATGGCCGCGTTTTACAAAAATAAACGGGGCCATTTTTGGGTTCCATCGGCTCACACCGTGCCCAAAATGGGCCCCGGCGTTTATCAGTTCACGAGCCAACTCTTTAGCCACAAAAACCTCCAAATAACTTCGAAAACCTACCGTCTATCACTACGTACGCACAGCTAAAACAATGGAAGATAATGCAAGCGGCGCAATATGTCAAGAATTTTTACATCGCCAATTTTTATTAAATACCATAGCTGCCGGCAAGCACGGCAATTTCAATGTTTAGCCCGAACTTGCCTTGCTCGGTCCTGTCTTGCCTCTGCCGAAATCAGCTTGTCTCTGAAGACGAGTCCCATCACTCGATAAATCAGCTTTGCCGCTATGAAATCCGGCGTTGGATTCCCAGGAACAGGGCAAAGCTCGACCACGTCAAACCCGACAACCGTCTTTACGCGGGTCAGCTTCTCAAGACAATCAACCATATTGTACCACCGAAGCCCGCCCGGCTCAGGATTCGCAACCGCCGGCATCTCGCCGGGGTCCATTACGTCAAGGTCTATCGAAAGGTACACACACTCAGGCAGCGCCGACAATATCTCATCGATACAGTCCCTCGACCTTAAAATTTCACGTGCCGTGACGAGCCTAATGCCTGAATCCCTTATAAAATCCGCCTCACCGCGTGACGCTGAGCGCACCCCGGCTATCGCTGCCGTGATACCAAGCTCATGTACTCTCCTCGCGACGCTCGTATGGCCGTACTTCGTGCCTTCGTACTTATCGAAGAGGTCCGGGTGTGCGTCCAGCATCACAAAACCTACATCCGGATACTTGCCCAGCGCAGCCCGCACGGCCCCAACCGTCAGAGAGTGGTCGCCTCCAATAACCACCGGCAGCTTGCCTTCCTGAAGAATATCAGTGACAACCGACTCAACAACCTGCAAATTTTCAAAAGGAGAATTAACATTCGGCTCCACTTCATCCAGGGTCTGAATTCCAACCTTGAATGTTTCAACGCCTAACTCCGAATCGAACAGCTCCAGGTTTCGGGAAGCCCGCAAGATCGCCTCCGGCCCCCGCCTCGCCGCCAGTTTGGAGCTGCTTGTCGAATCGTAAGGGACAGGAATCACACAAACCGAAGGACTCTGCTGCTCCGCAGTGCGGGGAATCGCTCCAAAACCGTAAGGATGTGTCTTATAGCCAGCGTGTTCTCGGTCGCTCAATACTTTGTCTCCGTATGTCAAAGCTTACAAACAAATACCGTATTAGTTTATTGTTCAACTTTTTCCCACGCCTCTTTTTCATCCAGGATGTCCCCACGCACGCAGTGACACTCTGGGTCTTTCACCTGCTCCCACTCTCGCAGCGTTGCGTCTGGATTTCGGATTCCTGTGGGTAAAGGCTTTTACCAAGTCGCACTTAGAACCTGTCAAGGCTCTGCTCTTCCAACTTTTCCGGCTTCAGGTCCGCTTTTAATTGCTCCGCGATACCCTGGGCGTTGGTGTCCCCGCACGTGAAGACATCAATAGCCATTTTCCCTTCGTCCGCATATGTGTGCACCGATACGTGGCTTTCATCCATCATCACAAAAACGGTGCATCCGGGCGGAGAGTTATGGCCGAAGTGGTACCGTGACGTGTTGATAATCGTACCTCCGTTCGCCTTGGTGGCCCGCACAACCATTTCGAGCAGCCGCTTATCATCCAGGCAGGCCTTGCTCGAAACGCCGTAATAGTCCAGAACAATATGCATTCCCTTACTCAATTTTCATTTCCTCCAACTGGTCTCCTTTCCAACGAAAAATCCTTTTTGCTCTTGCCGACTGACCAGAATAGTCGCTGAGCACCGTACCCGCAACTAATGGCAAGGCGATGGTTGCATCAACATATGCAGTAGCAGCAGCTCCCTCACCCGTCACTTTTCCCCACGATTCGGCTTCAGCGGACGTGCACCCGCTAAGGCCGCCGTACTTTGGGTCCTCGGTGGTTATCTGAATAAAATAGCTGTGTCCCTGGCCCTGCACAGAAAAAGCGTCAAGCATCGGTGTCAACTGTTGTATATAATTCTTAGGTACTCCTCCACCGATAAAAACAGCGCCTGTCCTTACTGCGTCTCGCTTTATTTGCAGTATCTCAAAATTGTCGCGAATCTGGTCTATCATCAGTCTCGGCCCATCGCCCGAGCGTACGTAATGATGCGTCAGCGCTATCCCTATCCCGGAATCGCACAGCGCCGGGCAAAAGACCGGGACTCCCTCTCTGGCCGCCGTGCAGAGAATCGACTCATCGTCATCGAGCTCGCCGGCCAGGCATTTCAGAAATTCCCTGCTCGAATAGACCCGCTGCTCCAGGCCCGATGCGATTTGAGCTATTTTTTCCTCGGTTTGGCCGAATTCCGTATCGCTCGCAAACGTGTCATATATCCGGTCGATTCCTGCCTTGCGAAGCTCCTGGTCGTTTACGGAAGCGCTGCCTACGTAATGGCGGAAGCCTATGGCCTCAAAGAAATCGTGGTAAAGGTTCGCCCCCGTGCTCACCAGAACGTCGATTAAGTGATGCCGGAGCAAATCCGCGATTATCTTTCGCATCCCGGCCGGCACCATCGCCCCCGCCAGACCAAAGAATATCACCGCCTCCTCATCCTGCAGCATCTGCCGGTACACTTCGACGCACCGAGATATGTTTCGCGCCTGGAACGATGCCCGCGAAAAGGACGTCACCAGACCATCAAGGTCCCCGTTGCTTGATATATCTATATGCCCAATCGTCTTGTCGAGATACTTCGCCATTCCTGTCTCCGAGTTTCCGTTCAGCGTCAGAATTATAACTCGACTCCGCACCACGTCAATAAAATCTTACCAATCGCCTGCAAATTTCTCAACCATTCTACCCGGCCGGATTATCAAGAATCAATGGTCAATCGAAATGTTATTTTGAGCGCATTTGTCTTCAGCCAATACCACATCAAATCTTCTTCGCAGCAGGATAACAAAGATAGATTCTGGTGCAGGGGCATCGGCGAAAGAACACTGTACCGAAAAATCAAGGAATACAATCTGTAGGGGCAACCCCACGTGGTTGCCCTGATTTGTTATGAAAT
>CAZOUM010000040.1:0-28346 GCA_964582985.1 uncultured Pirellulales bacterium
GGACTTTTTTCAACCAAATGCGCAAGTTCGCCCAATTATAGAGGGCGTGTTTTTTTCAAACCGCCCGTAGCTTGCCCCTACCTGATTGGGGGACTGCCAACTGGCAACCGGCAACTGACAACTGAACATTAATCAGGAGGCCCAGCCCAATTCAGTTGTTTTGAATTTGGGTCATTTAGATTTTGAGATTGTTTCGGATTTCGATATTCGGATTTCGGATTTGTGTCAATATATTCGGAGGAACCAAAATGGTTACCCAACCCCAAAATTTATCCCGTGAGATGGCGCATGCCTATCTCACCGGGACCGCCCCACGAACAAACCCCCTATCCAGCCTAATTTGCCAACCAATTATGAGAGTATTTGTGCAAAACAAACCCAATTTCCGAAAAGCCCAAATGAATGTAAACGTATTTTTCACAAAGGATTATGAAAATGAACTCTGTCAGAATATTCAAAAAAACAAAGCCAAACAAACCCATGGATTCGGCGGGCAGCGCGGGCAGGGGCAGGCTGGACAGAATGTGATAGTTTGCAAAATTGCTTCTTTATTGGTATAATAGTATTGTATTTAAAAGTGATTATGTGGGCGTTGACGGAAGATGAGAAAAAAACACGAAACCGAAGTTAAGCCGCTTGAGACGGTTGAGCCGATAGGCAAGCGTGTTCTCATTCGCAAGGATGAGGACAAGAAGCAAACCAAAGGCGGCATCCAACTGCCCGACAATATAGAAATCCCCACGATAACCGGCCGAGTCGTGTCAATCTCCGCCGAGGTCGAAAACACGCCGGACATTCCGCTGCGCCAATACGATAAGGTATTGTTCAATCCCAAAGGTGCAATACCGGTCGACTTCGAAGGCGATAACCGCCTGTTTGTCGTAGAAATCGAAAACGTCGTCGCCGTCTTTAGAAAAGCATAAGTTGGGATCGATACAGGAGGACATAAATTTTGTTATGGAGGCAAGGGGGGCCAAATTTGATTGCTGTTTCTTGCCAAGGGTTCTTTCTGTCCAGGCACGCGCTCTTTCTGAATCTTGCTACGAACACTTTCCTTATATTCTGCGTCTTCTCAGCAACATCAGGCTGCCAAGGCCAAGCAGCAGGACCGTTGCAGGTTCAGGTATAGCAAGATACTCGAAGGTATTTACGCTGAACTGCGGGTTGTTTGCCTTATGGAAATAGTCCCAAGTTGTGTCCGTTGCCCACAGGCTGACGTCACCGAGCACTACCACTCTGCCTGGATCATCTTCGGCCACCGCAGCTATGGCTTCTCCGGTTCCCTCTGCCCAGGCCGCCGCGGAAGCCGGGCTGGAAGCAGTCAACTCCCCCGCAGCGTACATATATATTTGGCTGATTCCATCAAAGATAGGATGGTCACTCAGATTCGATGTATAAAGGTGAAGAGGGGTTACACTGGAGACTCCCAATATGATACCAAATTCGTCTGCTACAGGTTGGATGTTAGCGTTAGGACTGGTATGTATATCCCCCATCAGCAGCAGGCCGCCGCCATTGTTGACAAAACTCAGTATACGCTCAACCTCACTTGCCTCACCTGAAGTATAGGCGGTATCAAAAGCGCTGGCCAAACAAACAACGATAACATCATAGTCGGCAGGGTCATCGACAAGAAAGCCGTCCGATGTAGTATCCACTGTGAAGCCATTGTTGCCAAGGTGCTGGACAAGCGTTTGGTAATATCCGCTCGGCTGGTAACTGCCGCCGCCGGCGACCCCGTGAGACGTGTCCCACAAAACGCTGTGGGAAAACACCGTTGATGACATAAGCAGGACAGACACCATTAACCCAATCTGTACTAATTTGTTACTTTGCATCTTTTTCTGCATTGCTAAACCCCCTTTATCAGGCTCATTTCTTTCTCTCATGTTCTGGAACCAGAAAAACGCTCCTCGTAAAGTTCCTGATATGCTTTCAGGACATATCAAGGTTTTCGGAAAGTCCGGCTGCTCTCCGGCACCTGCTTATATTCAAGAACTTTGTATAGGCCGGTTCCTGCATTGTTACTTTCCTCCGCCGGTAAGTCGCAGACCCCTTCTTACTGGGGGAGGCGTCCCGCGGACTGTGCGTTTGCTCAGCAGCAGGGTTAATCCGCCCAGGCTCAGCAGATATAACATCGCTGGTTCAGGTACAGGCACTGCAGGTGAAGATGTCGACTTGCTTGCCATCGCACCACCGCCACCTGCAAATCCGCCTCCCCCATAGTCTTTGGCACTCGCGAACATCCCACCGACGGGGGCGCTTCGTGATTCTTCCTCAACATCCAGGAGTTCGTATTCGGCCAGCTCGAATGCGGCAATAACGATTTTCGGTGTATCGAGATATACAATAGTCCTGTTTGCCATCGGGTTGCCGACGTCACCCAGCCAGTAAATGAATTGATAGCCGGCTTTCGGAACCGCCTCTAAAGTTACCGCTGTGTTTAGGCCAAAGTGATGCACTCCCACATCCGGAGTTATTGTGCCGCCTTGGGGAGGTGTTTGTTGCACCAGAAGCGCAGAGCCGTTCGTTTCGCAGTATGCCGGCCCGTGCAAACCGCACAAAACGGCCGCAATGGCGAATAACCATACCTGCCATCGGTTGTTCATCGAGCTATTGCGTTTCATTATCACCCAACTCCTGCGTAACTGTGTAATCAAAGCCCCTCGCAGCGCTTTGGAAGAGACGCACAGGTCACCTCAGTACCAAAGCAAATATCTGTCTCCGCCCAGGCAGCCTCTATTAATAAATGTTTTTTCCGAACCTCTTTGGCTGCCGTTACGTTGAGGTATCAGAACCTCTCTGAACGACCAATCACCACAACAATCGGCCTCACCCTTAAACAGTGCTCTGCCGATTTGATGTCCATCAAGGTCTAATATATCGAAGTATTCAATTGTTTCGTACCCGGTGTTCGGACGATTAAACATCTGATAAGCGTCAATGCATCGGCAGGCTATAGTTGACCGCTCGAACATGGTGACCTTATATGAGAACGGCGTTTTTTCAACGTCGCAAATGGCGGAGTCGGTGAGCACGTTGAAACCATGTTCTTCGCAAGTCAACCTGCCCCGCCCAATATGGTCATCGTATGAACTGTCAGGCAGATGGTATGTCGCAGATGCAGTCCCCACAAATAATGTACCAACAACGAATAGGCTAAAAAGCCCGATTTTTCTTATCTCTATCATTATCATTTTGTCTTTCTCAAAAAATACTTGTTGTATTGCTTGTTTCTGAAAGGACACGAACGACCTCTATTCTCGGTTCTTCTGAACGAAGGGTCTTTTTGCGAATAAGCGCGACCAACCCGCCTATCCCAAGTAATACAAACGTTGCTGGTTCGGGGATTGGCGTAAGCAAGTCTCCAGTCGCATGTTCAGGCATTCCGGACGCTGTGCCGAACAACGTACCCTTACCGGAAGTAGGTGCGTAGTCACTGACAAACCACAAAACCGTAGATGTTGCGAGCGGGCCATCGCTATAAATCGGACTGCTGAATAGCCCATCCACACTTTGGGCCGGTGAGTCGACTACTTCCCAGATATCAGGATTCGCAACGCCCATAAGCAGTTCATAGTCCGCGTCAAAGGCGTTGGCACCATCGAATATTCCGACCGAGAAAAAGCTAAGCCCGATACCCGAATCTACGTTGGATATCTGGTAGGCATAGACGTATTTTTCCTCGTAGGTGCCCGATGTATACTTGTAAACGTCGCAGTCGACCTCTGCAGTACCGCTGCCGATGTTAAATGTCACGTCATAGAGGCTATCGTATAGCCACTTATTACCATCAGGCAGCGCACTCGCATCTCGTATGAACACAGTCGTGATAATCAATAAGCCGAGAAACCAGATTCTCGTTATGCCCCCCATTTTTTCTTGCCCCCATATATTCAATGTATCGCTTGACAGAAGCCTGACTTTTCAAAAATCCAGATTGTTATCATCTCCAGGCTGCTTAAACAAACCGTCTTTTCCGAGTGACGGTCAGCAGTACACCGCCAATGCCTAACAGGAGGATTGTAGCCGGTTCCGGAACACGAGTGACAACAAGGTTGTCTATTTCGATTTCACCCAAAAAACATGAGCCCGTAAATTTCAAGGTGGTGACAGGGGTCTCAAAGAATATGGTGCCCGAGCTGCCGGAGGCCCACCAATCCCAGCCTTCACTGCTGAAAAACTCCTCCTCGTCATCGTCGGCGTATGCGTGGAATGAACCCATTCTCACTCCCCAGTCAAACGACACAGCAACTACCGGAAGTTCGTTAAACGAAAGGGAGAACGAGTGGGGCCCACAGCCGAGCTCGGTCTGAATATAGTGGTCGCCGGGAAAGTCGTGCAGCGGGCCGGGGATGATGCCGTTACCCACTCTGCCACCGACCACGGTTATGTCGGAACCGTACAGACCCTCCATATAGTTTTCAATCGCCGCCGCGCCGCTCCACCACGGCAGGTCATCATCGTCGAAGTCAAACAAGACAGATGCGGCACAGGCGTTTTGCACGAGCAACACCGCAACAAGCAAAGAAGTTAAAAATCCAAGTTTTTTCATCGACCTCACCTCCACTTTTTCACAAAAGCAAAAAGGGTACATTTTATGAGGCTTCATTTCGGTGCACTCCCCCCTTCGCCGGTTACACTTTGAATTCCCTACCCCCCAATGATTGTCTGTCACTCAGATTTCGGTAGTTTCGCCCGGTTAGCTGGGTGTTGTACAAATGCAGGTCAGTCCCGGTTCAAAGCTTGCGAATTACCTATCTCTGAGTTTTCTTAACCCCCCTATTGTTGGTTTATCCGTCCACAAACTCTAATTACGCGGGACAAAAATCACCAAAAACAAACCAAGTATTTCATTGTGGATTTTCTTACACCCCCGAAACTGATAGTGTTATTTAACCAAATTTGTTCTCAAAAGTCAAGTCTTTTCCCGGTCTTTAACTGTTCTCACCAAGGCGTCAGAAGTCGGGTACAGTGAAATGCCGCGTTAAAAAAATTTAGTGACGGATATATAGGACAGTGGGCATGCAGAATTCTTATGGGACCCCTTTTTGTGGCAAAAAAAATTGCTGTTTACAAGCACCGCTGCTCAAATCAGCGTTAGCTCTTGCTGTTCTTCTTCGTTTTTCTTATTGGTTTTTCCTTTGTAAATCGGCCGATGTTGCGAATTGCCTGCCGCAGACGCTGCTCATTCTCCACAAGGGCAATCCGCATATAGCCTTCGCCGTTTTCGCCGAATGCTCTGCCGGGAGCAATCGCAACTTCCGCATATTCCATCAGGTCCATCGCATAATCTATGCTGCCCTTGCCCCTGGAATGCTCCTCGGGCACTTTTGCCCACACGAACATTGAGGCATGTGGTTTTTCAACTTCCCAGCCGATTCTTTTAAGGCCGTCACAAACGACGTCGCGCCGAGACTGGTACTTTTGGTTTTGAGCTATTATGTCCTTGTCGCAATGCCGCAGAGCAATAATGCCGGCTATCTGCAGCGCCTGGAATATACCGTAGTCGTAATAGCCCTTTATTGTCGCAAGGTAGTCGAGCATATCCTTGCTGCCCGCAGCAAAGCCGATTCTAAAGCCCGCCATATTGTATGGCTTGCTCATCGTGATGAACTCAACGCCGACGTCTTTGGCTCCTTTGACCGAAAGGAAACTCGGCGCCTTATATCCGTCAAAGCACGTCTCTCCGTAAGCAAAGTCGTGAATAACAGCTATACCGAATCGCTTGGCCAAATCCACAACCGGCTCAAAGAATCCTTCATCCACGGTCATTGCCGTCGGATTATGGGGGTAATTTAGAATCAGCAACTTAGGCTTCGGATACATATTCTCGCAGACCATCGCGATGTTATTTATAAATTTCTCATCGCAGCCCAGGGGCACTGATATCACATTCGCACCGGCTAAAGCGACCGAATAATTATGTATTGGAAAAGCCGGGTCCGGCACGATAGCGGTATCGCCCGGCCCAAGCATCGCCAGGCACAAATGGCTAAAGCCTTCCTTGGAACCTATACAGGCCAGTATTTCCGCTTCCGGGTCCAGCCGGACATTCCACAAACGCTCGTATTTCTTTGCTATCTCGCCGCGCAGGTTCTTAATACCTTTCGAGGCGCTGTATCGGTGATTACGCGGGTCCTGGGCCGCTTCACAGAGCTTGTCAATCACGATTTGCGGTGCCCCATCGGATGGATTGCCCATACCTAAATCGATAATGTCGGCGCCTTGTTGGCGCTTTGCAAGTTTCAAAGCGTTTAGCCGCCCAAATAAATACGGCGGCAAACGCTTTATTCTCTGTGCCGGCTCAATCCTAAATTCCGCCATAATCCTTCTCACAAACTAAAGAGATTGTTCTTTCAATACAATCGGACAATCTACACCAAACAGCTAAATTTTCAAACCATTTTACTTCTTGCTGCCACCGGCACTCCCACTTGCGCTTCAGGATACGCTTTGCTGAGGTTCCAAAGCTTAGTCCGTCCCGCATGGCTCATTCGGCAGCAAAGTCCCGCGATTCGCGCGCACTGAAAATCCGTCCAGAGCCTCTTGTGCTCCGGACCGCCATCCTCATCAATTCTTTTTGCCCATCTGTCAAAAAAAACAGAATTTGTTAGTGCAACATAACTCCTTTGCAGCAAAGAGATTATACAGAAACAAACCAAGCCGGACAGCTCCCATCGAAAAAAATTATGAAAAGAACAGATTTTTCTCTTGCGAAGAGAGCCGTTGTGCTCTATAGTACAGAGTACTCTGTGACAATAAATGATAAGGAGATTTTGCTATGGATATATCAAAAGAAGAAGCTCGGGATTCGTTGGACCAGATACAGTCTATGGCGACCCGGACACGACAAACTATCGCCGCCAGTTACGACAGTGGGATACTGATTATGTGGGGCCTTATTTGGATTGCCGCCTTTTTAGGAACTCATTATTTTGGTGCCTGGGCGGGGTATATATGGATGATTCTTGCCGGAATAGGTTGTGCCGTTACTCTTGTTGTGTGCTGGAATCAATTTGGCAGAGCGAAACCAATTAAGATATCTACCGGTGAAAGGCTTGGCTGGCGCATTTTCTGGTTTTGGAGTTTGTTGTTTGGGTACATATTCATCTGGCTTGCTATTCTAAGGCCTTATCGGGCGATACAGTTAAACGCATTTATTTGCACAGCAATTATGTTTGCTTATGTTGTAACCGGGCTTTGGTTTAGAAGCTACTATATGCTGTGGTTGGGGCTCTTTGTAACCTGCATAACTTTGGTGGGTTTGTACCTGATACCTGCGAATTATTATTGTGTGTGGATGGCCCCGACCGGTGGCGGAGCGTTCCTGGCAACGGGACTATATATTCGATTTCGCTGGAGATAGCGATGGCTCAACTCGATAATATCATACATCAACCAGCCCGGCTGCAAATAATGGCATCGCTGGTTGTTCTCGGGCCAGATGAGCAGGTCGATTTTGTGCATCTGCGAAAAATCCTGAACCTTACGGACGGCAACCTCGGCGCCCATCTTGCCAAACTTGAAAATGCAGGCTACATAAGAATTGAAAAAACCTTCATCTCTCGCAAGCCGCGCACATTCGTACGTGCTACCGGAAAAGGCCGTGACGGCTTCGCTGAGCACACTGCTGCTCTTAAACAAATCATTGAAAGCCCAAAGAAGAAATAGAGATGTTAAATACGTTTTTTTTGTAACCAAAAAATGAAAATAGCAAACTGAGTGAAAGGAGATGGTTATGAGCAAGGTAAGAATATGGTCTATGTTATTGTTGGCAATTGGCTTAATGGTTGTATGCGGTGTTAAGATTTCCGCTCAAACTACTGCTGGCAAACCCGACTTTGTCATTCGCAAAGCGGAGAAACAGGTAGTTCTGTATACCATTTATCGCGGCAGTTATGACAAAACGGGTATGGCCATCGGCAAGCTATTTGGCCTGGCCGGGCGGAAGGGAATAAGCCCGCGCGGTGCGATGTCATACGTCTATTTGAACAACCCTGAGTATGTATCGAAAAAGCATTGGCTGACGGAGATTCGCATACCTGTCGGCAAAGAGGCTTTGAAGCTTGCCGGCACTCTCGGTGAAATGACAGATATAAAAGCCCTGCCTGCCATGGAATTGGCGGTCGCCGTAAAACCCGAAGGCCAGGCAGACCCCGGCCCGATCTATGAGAATCTTTATGCCTGGACCCTAAAACAGGGTTATGTGGTCACTGATGGCCCAATGGAAATATTTCTCACTAACGTTATGACCGGTCACTATGCCCAGATGAAAACCGAGGTAATGGTCCCAATCAAAAAACTCCCAAAACAAAAGGATTAGTTTGCCTTAATCAAGTATCCTGGTCGACTTGAGGCACACCTTGCCGTACTGGAAGCAATAATCCACGGTAATAAAAAGGATAGGTAAAACGCCCGGACAAATTAAGACTAAAATCGCTTGACTAGGCGAAGGCCCATTGCCGAAGCGTTAGCGGCTTCTGTCAAGGGTACCACCTGGAAACCTCCAATCTCGAGCTTCTTATGTTTTCCTGCAACAGTATGACCGACCACCCAGCCGAGCGCCGCCCCGAACACAACATCGCTTGTCCAGTGTTCGCCCGTATCAACCATTCTATAAGCCACGAGGGAAGCCAGCGCATACGCGGGTATGCCGACCTTTGGGCCGTAAAACTCATCGAGTACCGACGCAACCGTAAAGGAGCTTGAAGTATGACCGCTCGGCCAGGCCCAGCGATTGCCGTTCGGATTCTCGTTGTCTCTGATGGCTTTCAGGCCCAGCGTAGTCAGTCCGTTGATGGAGAGGGCCGTAATCATTGTAAACGCTCGGTTTCTATTGAAATCGTCCTGGTTTTCTGCACTCAGCGCATACCAAAGACCGGTCGCCGCGAAGTGTATTCCCGGCTGGCCCATTATATCGAAAGTCTTATCCGCGCAATCGCCAAATTGCCGATGCCTCCTGACATTGTCCTGGATGTCGTCGTCCGCGTCGCTGTTATGCATCGCGATGCTTGCGCCGCCGGCCAATAATAGAGCCGTTAAGTTATCTCCTCTGAAAAATGTGTCTCTCGAATCCTCGATGAATCTGCCAGGAAAATTAGCAAGGTCGGCCTTTGCGGATTTAAACCAAAGACTATTCGTCGATGGATTTTCTGTTTGAGTTGCACAACCCCCACTGAAGCTCAAAACGTAGAGCGCAAAAGGAAAAACTACAGTTGAAAACCAAAAACTCTTAACTTTTACACTTTGGCTTTGCACTTTAAGTTTTAAGCTTTACGCTTTCCTGCTATTCCCATTCAATCGTCGCCGGTGGCTTGCTCGATATATCATATACCACGCGGTTTACCCCTCGTACCTCATTTATAATCCTGCTTGATATCATCCCCAGCACTTCGTAGGGAATCTGCGAAAAATCGGCAGTCATAAAATCAGGGGTCTCAACCGCCCGAATGGCAATCACGTTCTCATAGCTTCGTTCATCGCCCATCACGCCGACCGTTGAAACAGGCAGAAGCACCGCCAGAGCCTGCGATACCTTTTTATATAACCCCGCCGACTTTATTTCATCTATCAGAATTTCATCAGCCGCCCGCAGTGTCTCCAGTCTGTCAGGTGTCACTTCACCGACTATTCTCACAGCCAGCCCGGGTCCGGGAAATGGATGCCGCCAGACGATGTCCTCCGGCAGACCCAGGTATTCGCCGACTACCCGCACCTCGTCCTTGAACAAATCCCGCAGCGGCTCAATCAACTCAAAACCAAGCTCAGCCGGCAGGCCGCCAACATTGTGATGTATTTTAATATTCGCTGCAGGATTCCCATCTTTAGAGCCCGACTCGATAACATCGGGGTAAAGTGTCCCTTGTGCAAGAAACTTCGCATTGGGAATCCTTGCCGCCTCGGATTTGAAGGCCTTGATAAACTCTGCCCCGATTATCTTGCGCTTTTGCTGTGGGTCTGTGACGCCATCTAAGCCTTTCAAAAATTGCCGTGACCAATCAACAACTCGCAAATCTATGTGAAAATGGTCACGAAAAGTTGATACGACGTTTTCTCGCTCGTTTTTTCGCAGCAGACCATTGTCAACAAAAATGCACACGAGCTGCTCGCCTATTGCCGTGTGAACTAACGACGCCACGACTGAGGAATCGACCCCACCGCTCAAGCCGCATATCACCGCAGCGTTGCCGACCCGTTTGCGAATAGCTTCGACAGTGTCGCCGACAAAGTCGCTCATTTTCCAGTCGCCGCTGCAGCCGCAAATATCATACAGAAAGTTTTTCAAAATCAATGGCCCCTTTGGCGTGTGGGAGACTTCCGGGTGGAACTGAACACCGAAAAATTTCTTTTTCTTATGTCTTACGGCGGCAAACGGACAAGTCTCAGTAGCTGCCAGCTTTATAAAATCGCCGCCCAATTCGCCAGCCTGGTCGCCGTGACTGGCCCAGACCGTTGTCGAATCCGGCATATTTGCAAACAAGTCGCTCCTGTCAAGAATTGACAGATTTGTTCTGCCGTACTCTCGCCTTTGTGCCGCAATAATTTCCGCTCCCAAAACCTTACAGCCAAGCTGCATCCCATAGCATATACCCAGAATCGGAACACCCAGCTCAAAGATTTTATCATCGCACTTTGGCGCATTCTTGTCATAAACGCTTGCGGGCCCGCCGGACAGTATCAACCCCTTGATACCCCACTTCGATAATTCCTCTGCTGTTATATCTGCCCGACAAATCCGGGAATAGACATTGTGCTCGCGGACCCGCCGCGCAATTAACTGTCCGTATTGACTGCCGAAATCCAGAATGGCTATTGTCTCACGCCCCACCAGGTCCTCAAAGCACTTAGGTGTTCACCGCAGGATTTATCTACCGGTTATAACTTTCCGCCGCTCGCTAATCCTCAGAAGGCACCGTCGCCGAATAGTTTGGCGCCTCTTTTGTTATCTGTATATCATGTGGATGCGATTCGCTAAAGGACGCTGCGCTTATGCGGACGAAGCGTCCGTTTTTCTTAAGCCCTTCGATATTTCGTGCTCCGCAATAGCCCATGCCGGCCCGCAGTCCCCCAACCAGTTGATAGACAAAATCACCCAGCGTCCCGCGGTATGGCACTCGCCCTTCCACCCCTTCAGGGACGAGTTTATCTCTCTCGGCCGAGCTTTTTTGCCCATACCTCTCAGCCGAACCCTTGACCATCGCGCCCAAAGAGCCCATCCCTCGGTACTCTTTGAACTGCCTGCCCTTGTAGATAACCAACTGCCCCGGACTTTCCTTCAAGCCTGCAAACAATGAGCCTATCATCACGCTCGAAGCACCGGCGGCAATTGCCTTGGTTATATCGCCGGACTGCCTTACTCCACCGTCGGCGATGACCGGGATATTATGTTTCTCCGCTGCTCTGGCACAGTTGATTATCGCCGATATCTGCGGCACACCCACGCCTGAAATTACTCTCGTCGTACAAATTGCGCCGGGCCCGATGCCGACTTTTACAGCATTTGCACCAGCCGCTATCAAGTCCTCCGTCGCTTCTGCCGTGGCAATATTGCCCGCAATCACATCAATTTTGTACTTGTTCTTGATTGTCTTTACGGTATCGATGACATTCTGCGAATGGCCGTGGGCAGTATCGACAACTACGACGTCAACCTCTGCTTTTATGAGAGCTTCGATTCGCTCATAATCGCCAACACCGACCGCTGCCCCGACACGCACTCTGCCTCGCTGGTCCCTCGCCGCCAAAGGATACTGCTGAACGCGGTCAATGTCCCTCATCGTGATTAGACCCGCCAGTTCCCCGCCTGTGTTGACCAAAAGCAACTTTTCAACCTTGTGCTTTTGAAGGATTTCCTTTGCCTGTTCGAGTGTTGTCTCAGCCGGAGCAGTAACGAGGTTGGTCTCCGTCATAACTTCGCTTATTTTGACATCATAGTCTTTGAGGAACTTGAGGTCTCTCCGCGTCAGGATACCCGCCAGCTTTTTGCCGTCGAGGATGGGAATGCCGGATACATTCTGTTCGTTCATCAACTCCTGTGCTTTTCTAACGGGTTCGGCGGGCGTTAGTGTCACGGGGTCGAGAATCACGCCGTGCTCCGAACGTTTGACCTTCGCCACCTCGCGTTTTTGTGCCTCAATCGACAGGTTCTTATGTATTATCCCAACTCCACCCTCCTGGGCCAGCGATATCGCCAGCGCCGCCTCGGTAACGGTGTCCATGGCTGCCGATACAATCGGAATATTGATTTTGATATTGTTAGTCAGTTGGGTGCTGGTTTCCGCCTGGCTCGGCACAAAATCGCTCTTTGCCGGTACAAGCAGCACATCGTCGAAGGTTATACCCTCAGCAACAATTTTGCTTTTGTTCATTCTTTACTCCATAAATAACCGCTGCTTCGCGTTATATTGAGCTAAACAGTATAATAGCCCTCTGAACCACCGTCAACCCCGTTAGAAATTTTCCCTTTCTCTGTCATATTATCACCTCGTATAGACTTTCTAACGGGGTCAAACGTATTTTCCCCCTCTCTGTATTTGCCCGATAGCGGCGGCGCTTTGCGATTTATCTTTTCTTTGCTGTGGTCTTAGTAAGGGCTTCGAGGGCCTGGCGGGCACCAGTGTGATTTGGGTCGATTTCGAGTACCTTGCGATACTTCTTTATAGCTTCATGTGGTTTGTCCTGTTTGGCTAAAAGTATGGCCATATTGTAATGTGCATCAATCAAATTTGGGTCGTACTGTATCGCCTTGACGTAATGGGCAAATGCCTGTTCAAATTGGCCCTGCAAATACAGAGCATTTCCAAGATTATTATGTGCCGGGGCATAACGAGGTCTAAGCTGAAGCGACTTGGTATAACAGATAATGGCTTCATCAAGCTCGTCTTGCGCAGCGAGAACATTTCCTCTATTGAAAAGCTTCTCGGCAGCATCGAGCCTGGCCAGAAGATTTCCCAGAGCTTTATGTGTGGTTTCATCCCTCGGCCTTAGTTCTAACACGTGACGATAATGTTCAATCGCCCCATCGATGTCACCTTGCCGTGACAGCAAAATCGCCAGGTTTTTATGTATCGTGTGTTGTTCAGGCCTTATCCTTACTGCCTCGCGCCAGTGTTTGATGGCCTCGTCAATCTTATCCTCCTTCGAAAGCAGCGCCCCAAGGTTATAGTGCAGAATATCATTGTTGGCCGTAACGGCAACGGTATGTTTATAAAGCATAATGCTGTCGTGCCAGTATGACAATTGCCGGTATGTGACCGCCGTCAGGGCCAAAAGCACTGCCACCGCAGCCGTCGCCGGAACAACGTTTCGATACCTCTGTTTTGCCAAGAGTTCTGCACCACCCCAGGCAATTATGATAAACAGCCCGATAAGCGGCACGTACGTGTAGCGGTCAGCCATTGCCTGCAGCCCCACCTGTACCAGCCCAATCACCGGCACAAGTGTCCCGATGTACCACAGCCACCCAACTGCAAGCCATCGACGGCTGCGAAAAGACCAAATTACAAAAATAGTGATGCACGACAGAAACAAAGCAGCAGCCAACGCCTGCCACAGCGGGAGATTTGTCTCAGGATGCGGATAAAGAATCCCCAAATCACCGGGCCAAAACATTTTCCTGATATACTTTGCATAGGCGACAAGTGCATTGCCAAGACGATAGCCCAAAGGTATTGCAACGCTGCTTTTCACGAGCCTGGCATTGGATTGAACGATAAGAACAATGATACTTGCCCCAGCCGACAGTGCCAAAAGCGGAAGTTTCTCCAAAAAGCAGCGGGACAGCGAATTTGCCCCAAACTTTGCTTTGTACTCCCTGCGTTTTTGTGCCCCCAATGCGAATCGCTCCAGCGGCCAATAATCCAGCAGAAGCAGAACAAACGGCAGTGTCACTAACATCTGCTTGGCCATCAGCCCAAGCCCAAGGGCAAGCATAATCGGCAGATAAGCAGCGAATCGCGGCCGCTGAACATAACGCACATAAAACCACATAGTTAGTATCCAGAAGAAGGTGCTGAGAACATCTTTGCGTTCCGAAACCCACGCGACCGATTCAACGTGAAGCGGATGTAAAGCGAAAAGGGCCGCAACAAAAGCGCTTCGCCAAATGCTGCTGGTCATTCGATTGAGTACCAGAAAGAGAAGTAGAGTGTTCACTATGTGGAAGAGCACATTCGTAAAGTGATGGCCGGCAGGATTCAATTTGTAAAGCCGGCAGTCCAGCATGTGTGATATCCACACAAGGGGATGCCAGTTGTAGGCTTGATTGGTTGCAAAAGCCCATTTTACGCCCTGCCAGGTCAGGCCTGCTTTCACATTCTCATTTTCAGTGACATAAAGGTCATCGTCGAAAGCTATAAATTCGTGACCGCGCGCCTGCCAGTAGACCGCAAGCGTTGCAGCTGCAAGCAGAACCAGGATAATGATGGTTTGCTGTTTGTCTGAAGGCCTCTGCATACCCATCCAGCATAACAACCTCGGCAGTATAGTCAAGTCAGCGCTGCACCGATTACTGGGATGTTCCTTGGACATCCCAAGAGACACAATAGACAGACTTGACCGATAGCTTTCAGTTTGCTATTGTGCTTTGGCTGTATAGGCTCCCAGGCGCCATTTTGTAATCTACCATGAAATGGGGCCCGAGCGAAAATGGAGATAGATGTCAAATGAACGCTTTCAGACGAGTGTTTAAGTATGTCTGGCCTCAATGGCCCCGCGTGATTGTAGTGGTTGTCTGCGCGTTTCTCGTGGCCAGTCTTTTATCGCTGAGCTTTATGACGATTATACCCCTGCTGAGAGTGATGATGGGCAAAGAGGGGCTGCACGGGTGGGTCGATAGAAAAAGCTGCGACTACAAATATGGCGTTGATTTTTATGTTCCGGACACCAGAGATTTAGCCGAGAGCGACAGCCGGGACATTGCATATTATCTGCTTGTAACAGATGTTGAAAAGGGTGGCTTGGCCGACGTGGCAGGACTCAAACCGGAGGACAAAATTGTTGGCGTCGGTGATTTTTTGGTCTCCGAGGATGCCGAAAGAATATCTTTTCCCACGCTTCTTGAAGAGCTGGCCGTGACCGACGAGAGAAAAACAACCGTGCAGCTAAGGCGCTCAGATAAAGAGGACATTTTAGAGCTGCCGTTACACACGCCGGAGGACAAAGCTTACGTTGATGGTCTGCGGTTGGGCCGTATCGAGCGTATGAAATGGTCGGCCAAAATAGCAGTTGTTAAGCGGGCGCAATGGGTGGTTGGTTTCCTTCCAAGAGAAGAAGGCGAGTCCACCAAAACAAAAGCGGTCGTTTATATTATATTGGCAATGGTGGTAGTTACGGTAGTTCGGTGCCTGGCAAAATTCTATCAGGGTTATTTGGCGCAGAAGGTGGTACAAGTGGGGATAAACCATTTGCGGGAAGATGCCTTCGAGCATGTTATGGACATACCGATGGGGTTTTTCGCAAACGAGCGGCCGAGTGACGCTGTCAGCAGAATTATTAGCGATACCGGCGTGATGGGCAAGGCAATCAAAATAATGCTTGGTAAAGCGCTTCGCGAGCCGCTGAACGCCCTGTTTATGCTGGGCTGTGCGATGCTGCTGAACTGGCAATTGACGCTGATATTTTTGTGTGCCGCGCCGCTTGTGCTGGGACTGCTCGCCGGTTTCGGCAGAAAGATAAAAAGGGCGACAAAAAAATCTCTGGTGGTCGGTTCACAGATGCTGGGGAAGCTGCAGGAAACGATGTCGGCCCTTAGAGTCGTAAAAGTTTATAATCAGCAAGGTTATGAGGGCAGGAATTTTAGAAATATAAACAACAAATTACTGAAGCAACTACTCAAGATATCTAAAATTGATGCTGCAACAATGCCTATTCTGGAAGTGCTTGGGATGGCGGCGGGAGGAGCTGCGTTGATAGTAGGAGCCCATTGGGTCACCGGTGGCCGGATGGAAAGCCCCGAGTTTCTCGGGTTGTTGATATTGCTTGGCGCGGCCGCCGAAGCGGTGCGAAAAACCAGCGATATCTGGAACAAAATACAGGAAGCAAATGCTGCGGCGGAAAGAGTGTTTGCTATTATGGATGAGCCGGTTGAGTCTGAAAAACCCGGTGCGATTGAACTTGAGCCTTTGAAAGACAAAATCGAATTCGTAGATGTCGTTTTTACGTATCCGGGAACATACAAACCCGTGTTGAAGGGAATCAATCTTTCGGTGCAGGCCGGTCATAACGTTGCTATCGTCGGGCCAAACGGCTCCGGCAAGACGACGCTGGCAAACTTGATGCCGAGGTTTTACAACCCCGATAGCGGCCGGATTTTCATAGACGGCAAAGATATTCAGCACGCAACACTGGCGAGCCTGCGAGAACAGATTGGAATGGTTACACAAAACGTGGTGACATTCAATGACACCATAGCGGCCAATATCGCATATGGTAAGCGCGGCGCGGCAAGGGAAGAAATAATTGCCGCAGCTAAACGTTCATTTGCTCACGAATTCGTTGAGCCGCTGCCCAACGGCTATGATACGGTAATCGGCGAGCAGGGTGCGGGTCTAAGTGGCGGACAGTTGCAGAGAATCATTATTGCAAGAGCGATTTTGAAAAACCCTTCTATCCTGATTTTCGACGAAGCCACCAGTCAGGTCGATGCCGAGAGCGAGGCCAAAATCCACAGGGCCGTCGAGGAAATAATGAAGGACAGGACCAGTTTCATAATCGCCCATAGATTCAGTACCGTCATCACCGCGGACGTCATAGTGGTAATGGATGACGGCAAAATTGTTGCCCGGGGACAACACGATGAGCTGATGCAAAGCTGCCCGTTGTATCAGAGTTTATACGAGACACAGTTGGTTAAGGCACAGTGACTTGCGTACCGGGCACAACTACTTAATAAGAGGGTCCTGCAAGGCTGCTGTAACCTCCGTGCCGGCTTAGGCAGCTGATAGAGCGCAGCCGGCTGGGACGGTTTTTTCTGTGGGCTCAGTCAAAATTTGCAGTTTAGATGTACAGAAAATCGGTCATCTTGCCGATTAGACTTAAATGATATTAGGAAGAACTCTAAATCGACGCTAAAGCATCATGTGAATCCCTTGATATTTTGGGACCGAAAGCATGAATGAGCTCTCACGGCAAAGAACGGCACACGACCTCTTCGAAAGATACGAGGGCAACCCAATACTTACACCGCAAGGGTGGCCCTACCCGACAAATGCAGTTTTTAATCCCGCTGCTGTTAAGTTGAATAACGAGACTTTGCTGCTGATTCGCGTCGAGGATATGCGCGGATTCTCGCACCTGACCGTTGCACGTAGTCCCGACGGATTTACCGGCTGGGAGATCGACCCTACACCCACACTTGTGGCCGACGAGAATTCGCGAGAGGAAAAGTGGGGATTGGAAGACCCACGCATTATTTGGCTCGAGGAGCAAAATCAATTTGCTATCACATATACGTCCTTTAGCGAAGGCGGTCCCGTAGTTTCGCTGGCGATTACCAGGAACTTCCGAACTTTTGCCCGACTCGGTGCACTTCTTCCGCCGGAAGACAAAGATGCCTGCCTGTTCCCGCGCAGATTCAGGGGACGATTTGCACTGATTCACCGACCTATCGTCCGGGGCGAGGCCCATGTCTGGATTAGTTTCTCGCCCGACTTAAAACATTGGGGTGACCATAGAGCGCTCATCAAAACAAGACATGCCTATTGGGATTGCCATAGAGTCGGTCTGGCCTGTCAGCCGATAGAGACACCGCACGGCTGGATGATATTCTATCACGGTGTCCGCGTTACTACTTCCGGAGCGATATACCGCGTCGGGCTGGCCCTTTTAGATTTAGAAGAGCCCTGGAAAGTCTTACGGCGAAGCGATGAATGGGTCCTGGGACCACGGGCACAGTACGAACGTGTGGGTGACGTCAGTGACGTCGTATTTCCAACGGGAGCGACCGTCCATAAGGAAACCAACCAGTTTAGACTCTATTATGGCGCCGCCGACTGTACTGTTGCTGTTGCAACAGCTGACCTCAGCCGTCTGCTCGATTATGTTATGTCTTGTCCGGAAATTAAGAAATAATCCTTCGGCATTATCCGCCGCTGTCACTCAAATTCAACCCGCAAATTTAGTCTGCGAAAAATCTAACTTACCAGCTTTGTCCGGCATCCATATAATTTGCTCAAAACCGTTCAGAGGTTCCATTTTAGCCCCCAAAAAAGCCGTTGTGGTCTTTTGAGGGTCCTATTTTTCAGGCCTTTTTGTGCTCTCCTCCCGGCAGGGGCTGGAGGAAAAGCCGCTGCCGCCTCTTCCTCGGCTTCTTATAGCAGTCCTCAGCCATACATCTTATCCTCCGCAGGGATATACGATGTTCCCTTCCCATCCCAAAATTGCCCGCAATTTACATTGACAGGCCGGTTGCCTACTGTTATAATATAGCTGTTAGGTAAGTCCCTAAACGGCAGGAGTGACAAAGGGCATAAGCCTTACTGCCCTGTGTCTGTGGAGAACGAGTTTTATTGAGGGAAAAGTGATGAAAAAACCAGGAAATCTAACGAGGTTTGCCCCAGGCCGGCGTGCTCAAACGTGCCCTCTCACGTTTATAGCCCGTCTGTTGACCTTGGCAATCTTCTTGTCGGCTTGCTTTGTCGTGCTCTGTGGTTGCGGCCGGCAGTTGGGTGAAACCAAGGCCGAGGCCAGCAGAAGACATATTCGAAACAAGCGTATCAAGCACCTGCAGTTGATGGCTGACGTAGACGCCGTCATTTTGGATGATGAACCGAGCAAGTTAACTAAGAAAAGGATACCGTAACTCGTCCGCCGGTAAGTCGCAGACCCCTTCTTACTGGGGGAGGCGTCCCGCGGATCGCGCACATTGTGTTAGTGCCTATGCGATACTCACCGCTTCGCAGTCCTTGGGACTCCTTACGGAGAATGCCTCTCAACGGCACTGGCGGCGCACGACGAGACCAAAGGGATTTGACCTGTGGAAACGCTCATCGACTATCTTACCCGCGTGGCAGCGTATGGATGGTGGCGCGTCGCTATTGAATTGTTTCTTATCGGCCTCATCATTTACTGGGCCGTCGATTTCCTCGAAGGCACCCGCGGAGAACGACTGTTCCGCGGCGTCATATTCATTCTCATCGCCGGTTTTATCATCCTGAAATTGCTCGTCGGCCGCTTTGCTTTCGAAAGACTGGAGTATCTTTACAGCGGCTTTTTAATCGCCGTCTTAATTATTGCCGTTATCGCATTTCAGCCGGAAATTCGAAGAGCATTAATACGAATTGGCCAGCCCAGGTTTCTGGCCTTTTTCTCCCAGCAGCTCGCAAGAACAACGGAAGAGATAATTACCGCTGTGACCGAGCTCTCCGCTTCCAGAACCGGTGCAATTATTGTCATCGAAAAACGTGTGGCGTTGGGAGAGTTTATAGAAACCGGCATTCGAATCGACGCCAGGGTCACCGCTGCATTGCTAAAGACCATTTTCCAGCCCGCCTCGCCGCTTCACGACCTGGCTGTTGTGGTTCGCGCCGATAGAGTAGTGGCCGCCAGAGTGCAGCTTCCTCTGGCCGAGGCCGGCAGCGTCCAGGGCATCCACCTCGGCTCCAGACACCGCGCCGCCATCGGCATAACTGTTGGTTCTGACGCCACCTGCCTGGTCGTAAGTGAAGAAACCGGTGTTGTCTCAATCGCTCAGAGAGGAGAGTTGACCAGAAACGTAACAGAGACCCAGCTAAGAAGATACCTGGCCAGCGCGATGGATGAGAGAGTGTTCGCAGCGACTGAAACGTGAAACGCAGAGAGAAACAAGAAAGAATAAGTGTGCTTGCCCGCTCTGTTAGTGTTTTTACCGTTTGGTTTTGATTTAGATGGCAAGAAAAATCAAATACGGCAAAGTAGCAATTGTAGTTCTCATAACGGTCCTCATCTGGGTCTGGGCCGACCTGGCTCAGAATGAGACCTTCACTGTTCGGCGAGCTACTACAATAAGCCTGGCCAAGACCATCGACCCGGGTCTTTTAGTCACTTTCGAAGGAGAACCATCTGTTGACGTTTGTGATATTGTCCTCAAAGGCCCTGCCTCCAAAATCGCAGACCTGCAGCGCGAACTAAACGAAGGCTCCTTGAGCTTTGAGTTCTTTTTCGACCCCGCACAGGAAGAAGCAATGGCCGCACCGGGCGACCACCCTTTGGATATCCGAAGCTTCTTGAGAAGCAGCATCAAAATAAAGGACCGCGGACTTACTATAGAGTCTTGCAAGCCGAAATCAATTTCCGTCAGTGTTGTCAAGCTCGTTGAAAAACCACTTAAGGTCCGCTGCATAGATGAGGACGGAATTACGATAAAGGACGCAATTGTCGGGCCGCCGCAGGTAGATATGTTTGTCCCCGGGGATTGGGAAGGTGAAAAACTCACCGCAGATGTTAGGCTGATACCGAGGGAAATTGCCTACGCAAGGACAGCAGCTGTTGTAAAACTGCCCCAAATTGAATTGGCCCCCCGTCAATTCAGAACAGCCCCTATTGCTGTAAAAATCAAAATGCCGCCGGAGGAAGGAAAATTACGCGGCTATAATATACCGTCAGCGACTATCGGGTATGTTTTCAGTCCCGTTCTGCAGGGCACATACAGGGTCGAATTGCTCAATCCCCAGGATATGGCAATCGTACGCATAAAAGCAACCGCCGCCGCCAAGAGCGAGTACGAAAAGCAGCCCTTTCAGATCTTGCTGTATATCCTCGATGGTGATGAGAAAAAAGAAGGCGAGCTAACCACAAAGGTCGTTTACAATTTCCCTGATGAATTCCTCAGCAAGGATGAAATTGTGCTCAACCAGCAGCCCGTCACTGCCCGATTTAAGCTGATACCCCTTCCTGCTGAGAAACTCCCACCTGGGGAATAGTGACAAATGCTATCACCGCCTCGACCGTCATCCACAGCGCCAGCGCGAAAATCCCGCCCCCAACTATAACAAGAAGCCAATTCCCCTCGGCTAAAAAAAACATCTCATTTCGCACCATCGCCCAGTTTGTAATCACCAGCATAACAAGACAAGGCACCGCCGTGAGCACATACTTCAATCCGCCTTTGCGTTTCAGATAAAACGTCACCACCAAAAGCGCCAGGGCCGCAAGTAGCTGATTTGATGTTCCAAACAACGGCCACAGTTTCATTGCACCTGTGCCGTCCGCTCCTGTCGCAAACGCCAGTGCCGCCGCCGTAAGCACCGCAAAACTCGTTGCCGCCCACCTATTAGCCAAAAACGGAATTCGCAGCTCAGTCGCCAGCTCACTCACCACGTATCGCTGTATCCGTGTCGACGTATCAAGTGTCGTGCCCGCAAATGATGCAATAAACACACCCATTAGCGTAAGACCCATTGCCTCAGGCACTCCTATCGTACGCATCATATTGGCGGCGCCGATGACCACCGGCGCTATTTTGTCAGGCAACCCTTTCGCCCCCATCCACGTGCTGTATTGGTATCGCCACGCCTCCGCACCTTTCAGAATAGTACCACCTTCAGTTTTCAGGGCCATTCCGATACCCGCCGCAACGCACACAATTACCAGCACCGCCAGCAAACCTTCCAGCAGCATCGAGCCGTACCCGACAAACTGACAGTCCGGCTCTTTCGCAACCTGTTTCGCACTCGTTCCCGAGGCAACAAGCGAATGAAAACCGCTAATGGCACCGCACGCGATTGTAACAAACAAAAACGGCCAGATGGGTGGAGCGCCCTGGGGTGACAAATCCACTGTCGGTGCTACTATCGACAGGTTGCCGGACACGGCGGAAAAAACTGCTCCAGCAGCCAAAAATGCCATCATTATGAATAGCTGCCACGCATTGATATAATCCCTCGGCTGCAAAAGTATTGTCACCGGCAATGTCGACGCCACCCACGCATATATCAACAGAATTATCACCCAAACCCCCGTCCCCGGTATTCCCCCCACACTGCTAATGCTAAATACACCCGGCCATTTGCTTTCTATAAACGCACCAAGCCCAATGCACAAATACATCCCCACCACAGCGATAGCTGTCGCAACCGGAACACTCGCGCCTCGTTTATAAACAGCAAAGCCAAGCCCAACCGCTATCGGAATCTGAAGCCAGACCGGAACCAACGAGCTCGGAAACCTGGTAAACACCGTCGCAATCACCACACCGAATATCGCGATGACTATCAGCAAGCTCAAAAACACAACCCCGAAGAATATAAACCGCACGCGAACGTTGATATACTTGGCCGCGATTTCCGAGATGCTCTTGCCCTGGTTTCGCAGCGAAACCACCAACGCCCCCAAATCGTGCACAGCCCCCATAAGTATACAGCCAAACGTCACCCACAGGATAGCCGGCAGCCAGCCCCAGATGATTCCTATTGCGGGCCCCACTATCGGCCCCGTACCAGCTATCGACGTGAAGTGATGCCCGAAAATTATCCCTTTGCGCGCAGGAACATAATCGACCCCGTCCTCCAGCTCCTTGGATGGAACCGGAGCGTTCTTGTCCAGCTTGAATATCTTCTTGGCCAGAAAGCGCCCGTATGTATGATAAGCAATGATGTAGCCGCATCCGCAAACCAGCACCAACAAAAGCACATCCATTCAACTATCTCCAAAAATACTCTCAAGCGTTTACGCTATAGATTCCTGCCCTGGCCACAATCACAGGACTAAGGGCCGTAGACTAAATACTAACGACTATCCCGGTGCGACCGCGCCAACAGCCGTATCGGCACCTCATCTATCGGCAGAAGCTCCCGCAGCCGGCCGACAATAGACCGCCGACACTGCTCATCAAACAGCCCCGGCCTGTTCACGAACATAAGTATCGTGACAGGGTTAACCGCAATCTGCGTCGCGTAATAAATCTTCGGCCGGCCGCCTTTGCCTTTAGCTCCGCCGACCTTCCCTTCCTTTACGATTTCAAACGCCTTGTTCAGCTTCGCAGTCGGTATCCACGTGGTGCTCTCCTTGAAAATCTCAGCCGCCAAATCCAGAACGCTCTGAACATTCTTCGCCTCAGTCGCCGTCGTAAAAGCTATCGGCGCGTATTTTAACCCCGGCAAAATCTTTGTCAAATAATCCTCATAGTCACCGGTGACAGCAGTCTCCTTCGCAAGGTCCCACTTATTCACGACCAGTATGCAGCCCTTGCATTCGTCGGCGATGAACCGCGCCACCTTCTTATCAACCTGCGAGACCGGTTCGGTCGCATCTATAAGAAGCAGCACAACATCGGCCCGACGAATCGACCCCGTCGCCCGAACATAGCTGTAAAACTCAATGCTGTCAGCCATCTTGCTCTTCTTTCTTATCCCCGCCGTGTCAATCACGACAATGGTCTTGCCGTCCTTTTCAAACCGCACGTCAACAGCGTCCCTCGTTGTCCCAGGCGTCTCGCTCACAATTACCCTCTCCGAACCCACCATAGCATTCACGAGCGTGCTCTTGCCGGTGTTCCGCTTACCCACTATCGCCACCTTCATCGCCGGCTCCGTCGGCTTTTTCGATTCTAAACCTGAAACCTTCTCGAAGATTCTGTCCAGCAGCACCGCCTTATTGAGATTGTTCTTCGCCGAAATGCACAGAAATTCCCCGAACCCCAGCTTTGAAAACTCCGCCGCTGCAGGAAACATCGTGGCCGTATCAGCCTTGTTTGCAACGCCAATAACGTCAAGCTCGTTTTCACGCAGAAGCCGTCCTATCTGCGCATCCAACGGCACAAGTCCATCGCGAATATCCACCATAAAAACCACAAGATTCGCCGACTCAATTGCCTGCCGGATTTGCTGCTCGATATGCCCTCCCAAATCGTCCCTGTCAACAATCCCGTATCCACCGGTATCTATCAGTTCGAAGTAGCGGTCATCTCTGCCGATGATGGTGCTCACGCGGTCTCTCGTCACCCCCGCCGTCGGCTCAACGATACTTATCCGCTCGCCCGCCAGCGCATTCAGCAGGCTGCTCTTACCCACGTTCGGCCGACCAATTATCGCAACCTTCCCCAAAGCCATAACTTATTCCTGTGCCCTAACTAAGAAAAACCAATTCTACCACAATCCCCGGGCATTTTGAAGCGCCAAACCGCCACGCTCATCGCGCTCTCATGTTTGTTGCGAAAAAAAGCCCTTGACTTTTCGCTTGCAATCCGTCAAAGTCATGGTAAATTTGTGCCGGTTAGAGGCATTCTGCGAATTTCGTTGTTGCTATACCTAACTTGCAATAGACTGCACAAACTCAATGCAGGAGGTGTTCGAAGGGATGGAACTAAATCGCCGCGAAGTTTGTCAACTGCTGGCCGGCGGCCCGGCCGCACTCGCCCTCCTGACAAATCCACTACTCGCTAAGGAGAAAAAAACTATGCGAAAAGTACTTTTACCCATAGGTGACGGCTCTGAAGTCCTTGATACGATGTATGCCTACTACCGCATCGCCGAGGACGACTTCGAGGTCGTCGTCGCAGGTCCCGAGGCCCGTTTCTATCATCTGGTTGTACACGAGACTCCGCCCAATACAGACGTGCCCTGGGACATCACACGCGAGCTGCCCGGCTATCACTTAAAAGCCACCATCGCCTTTAAAGACGTGAACCCGCGCGACTATGCCGGCCTGTATGTCTCCGGCGGCCGGGCGCCCGAATATCTGCGATATAACCAGGACCTGATGCGGATTACGCGTCATTTCTTTGAAGCTAACAAGCCGGTCGCTACCCTCTGCCACGGCGTCGAAATCCTCAGCGCCGCCGGCGTCATTCGCGGCCGAAAGTCCACCACAATACCAAAATGTGCTATGGACGTCGAACAGGGCGGCGCAAAATACACCGGGCAGCGATGCATCGTTGACGGCAACCTCGTCTCCGCCCAGGGCAAAAAAGACCTCGCCCTCTTGCTAAGGGCCTTTATGAAAATGCTAAACGCTTCAAAAGCCAAATAACCTTCGCCGAAGTATCTACCCCTGCGTTCCACGCGGGGTTCTTTCTCGTTTAGCCGTCGCCGGCACGGCGACGTAACATTTGTCATTCTCGCGAAGAGCCTGCCCTGAGCGAATTTATACTGAGCTTCGTCGAAGTAGTCGAAAGGCTTGCCCCTACTGTCATTCTGAGCGCAGCGAAGAATCTCCCCGAAATACCGTCGCGAAGCGACCGCAACCCAAAATCGAGCATCGAGAATCAAGTATCGAGCATCGAGAATCAAGTATCTCTTATCTTAACGGCCAATCATACGGGCAATATTCGAGCCACTCATCGACAAAGGCTTCCAAATCAAACCAGTTGACAATATCATCCTCATACAAGTCAGCAGGAATGTCACTTCCCGTCTCCAGCCAGTAGTCGGCGAACCTCGCAAAGTGGTGGAAATCGACGAAACATAAAGGCCCGCCGGGCCAAAAACCGCCGAGCAGCTCATATTGACCACCATCCGAGTACGCCGCATCCGGCTGACCTATCGTGCCCATAAGCACATACGGCCCACCGCTGCTCGTCCCACCGCCACTATCAATTGTATACCAGCTAACCTTGTACTGCCCGGCGCCATTGGCCAAGGCCACTAACACCAGCAAGACCAGCAATATCAGCAGCAGGCTCAGATGGCCTTTTCGACATGTCGCATCAAAACTGATAATTTTCATTGTCACACCTCTTGGGGAATTCCGGGGACACCATACTTAATTCCACCCGATGTCTGCGTCCCCAAGCTCCGCACTAATTTAGCCCACCCGCTGTCCTCTATCAAAACCTATCATTAGCAAGCACAACTCAGCAAAAAATGTACCGTACCCCTTTAATTCCCCCCCCCAATGTTTCCAAGCCTTTATCGCTGGTGTTGGTGGTCATTGTAGTTTCTCATTCAAGATGCGTTTCGCGCGTTGAAAGGCCGGCAAGTGACTTTCCATCGTTTCAGGTTTCAGTTTGCCCAGTATCTCGAAGGAACGCTTGCCTTTCTGGTAGGCGTTGGAGCAGTTGCGCGTTGCATGTTTCAGTCCCTCCTGAATGTCCTGCCGATTACTTTGCTCAAGACTGCTCAGCGACGGCAATGCAGATTCCTGAAGGCTGCTGCCATAGTGTTGTCCGAGGGTATCGCGGTCGGCGACGATCCAACTCTCCATACACGTTGTCATGAACAACACCTGTTCGTCATCAGCCCCATCCGGCCGTTCCCAACGGTCGCAATTCCTGAGGTGATCCCAGGTCTCTTCGGGATTGCTCACGGGCTCCTCACTATCGATCAACATGGCCACATATTCCGCCTTGTTGCTCTCATGCGCCGTCTTGAAGTCGCTATACGCTGCTGAACGACTGCCGCACGCCACCAATCGAGGCATCCGCCTGGAGAAACCGCACCGTTCCAGCAGCTGCCGAAACCCTTGCCGGCATCGCACGTGAAGCTCCTTTGAATCCCCGCCACCTTCTATGTAGATGTACGCTCTCACCAGCGCGTGCCTCCTATCTCGCCCTTGAGCCACAATTGGCCAAGACGGTACTTATCCAGCCATTGGGTAAGTTCCTTGCTGTCCAGGCGCTGCATCCGGGTTCTGCCGTCCTGCTTCTCGCAGACTATTACCGATTCTGGGGTTTCGGTTAGAGCATCTACCAGAATGTCTGAATGCGTCGTGACAATCAACTGACAACGTTCTGACGCCGACAACATCAGTTTTGCCAGATTGGGCAACACATCGGGATGCAAGCCCAGCTCCGGCTCTTCTAAACAAACCAACGGTGGTGGATCAGGGTGACAGAGAATTGCAAGCAGGCACAAATATCGCAGTGTGCCGTCAGAGAGTCTTGTAGCAGGTATGCTGTATTTACTCTCCATCATAAGGAGTTGCACCCATCCTCCACCAATATCGATATCGAAATCTTTGATTTCAGGATAGAGCGAGGACAAAGCTCCGACCAATTCCTGCCGGACATGGCGACGTAGATAGTTTAGCACCAAGGCCAAGTTCTCGTAGCTTTCTAACAAATACTCCTTGGGAAGGTCAGCTTTCTGCGCCTGCCGTGGAGCCGTATATCGACCAAAGGTCCATTCACGATAAAGCCGAAAACGTGCATAAGTATCTGCCAGATAGGATAGGACCGGATAGCGTTCCGGGTCTCTCACTTGTGAAAGAACGGATTCTTCTGGATTAATGGTTTCTCTTGACAACTGCCTCTCTTCGCCCTCCTCCTCTCCCAATGTAACTGTCGTTCCATATTGTGGTTTCTCTTTCAGGCGAATATGCCCCCGATCGTTTCGATAGAAGAAAAAGGGGTCATAATACCCAGGGAAGGCGTCTTTGTTCTCAATTCGTTCCCCTGTCACCTCAAACCGCTTACCGTGCTCCACAAACGAGAAACTGTGCCGGATCGGCATTTCTTCTTGTTCAGGATACCTAATAACCGCCTCTATAGTGGCGGTTGGGCTCTTCGCTCCTTTCCATAGCCAATCGCTCACGCCACCGGCCTCTTTGACAGGTGCGGACAGGTCTTTTGGCGCCGAGCGCAGCAGACTGATTGCCTCCAATAGATTGGATTTCCCGGAGCCGTTAGGGCCAATCAATACGTTCAACGACCTCAGCGGAATCGGCTTTGTGTCTGGTCCGAAAGAAAGAAGGTTCCTCAAAACCAGCTCGACCAGCAACGGTTCTTTCATGTTCCATTCCTTCCGAAGATTAAGCGTGTTCGGTACTTTTTTGAGCAAGCGGCCATTTTTCTTTTTTATGACGCTCGATGACTTCTCTCACGACCTCGGTCATAGCCAAAAGAGCTTTGTCTTGCAAAGATAACCGTTTCTTCATATGCCGCTGATCCTTTGAACAATAGTGTTATATGAACTTTGAGCGATAATCTTCACTTTACCATGTTTGCCCTCCGCTATCAATATTTGTACAGCCAGAATTGTAACGCCTCTGTCACATTCAGGCCACTCAAGAATCCGAATTCCGGGGACACCAGAATTCCGGGGACACCATACTTAATTCCAGCCGATATCCACATCCTGATACCCTGTTTACCTGATATCCTTCTGTGCCTTTTTATGCCTTAGGTATTCGCGGCTAATAAAACACCGTTTTCGCCGGCTTCACAAATGGGGTCCTATTTTATTGGGAACCCGACGGATAAGGCAGGGCCTTTCGCAGAAGCTTGCTTTGAGGAAAGGTATGGCCAAAGACGCCAAAGCTGGCCTAAAGAATCCGCGTAATCCGTGAAACTTGTGCCCGCGGTATCTGGGGCTTAAAAAACCAAAAACCCCCCATGCCCCCCAAATTAACAAAATGTTAATTTTAAAAAGTGCTAATTTTTACAATTCTGTTCGGCACAACAATTGCTCTCTGGTTTGGGGGGGGAGGAAAAA
>CAZOUM010000041.1:0-28251 GCA_964582985.1 uncultured Pirellulales bacterium
CCAAACACGATGCCGAAGCCCCAGGCGTCTGGCTATCAAGCAGGCAATTAGAAAAAGGCTCAGAATACTTA
This sequence comes from uncultured Pirellulales bacterium, assembly GCA_964582985.1. Lineage (GTDB taxonomy): Bacteria > Planctomycetota > Phycisphaerae > Sedimentisphaerales > Anaerobacaceae > CAZQYB01. Next base: position 72 of record CAZOUM010000041.1, read on the forward strand.
TGCCGTGCAGGACACCATAGGTCGGGATTGGTCCGATTTGCGGCCACATCTATTCGTTCCTTAATCAAAAAATCAACGGAAGACTTGACTTTATTAAGATACTAAACTGTTCAACAAATAGATAGAGCAAAGTTTATCAACATCACCTCCGAGACCTACAAATCTGTCAACTCCGGCCTACGACTCTTGACAACAGTTGCAGCATCACTTATTCTTATTTTTCACGTATTTTCCGAAATTGACGAGGTTTGTAATGGCCGTAACACGTTTTGCCCCATCACCGACAGGCTATCTGCATGTCGGCGGAGCAAGAACCGCTCTTTTTAACTGGCTCTGGACCAGGCATACCGGCGGCAAATTCATCCTCCGAATCGAAGACACGGACATCAAACGCAATACGCCCACCGCTACCCAGCAGGTCATAAACGACCTGCGATGGCTCGGCATCGATTGGGACGAAGGGCCCGAAATCGGCGGCCCCAACGGACCATATCTCCAGTCCCAGCGAAAAGACATATACGACAAATATGTAAAGAAACTCATCGACGAGGCAAAGGCCTATTACTGCTTTGACACGCCTGAGCAGCTCAATGCATTGCGCAAAGAGGCAGAAGCGCAAAAAAGTAGCTTTATCTACCCTCGACCCTCGGCCTTTCCAACTGAGGACAACGTGAAAAAGGCGCGTGCAAACGGTCAGCTTGTCACCGTGCGCTTTGTTGTCCCTCAGGACAAAACCATTGTGGTCCAGGACATCGTCCGCGGCGATGTCACCTTTGCCCCCGGTGAATTTAGTGATTTTATCATACAGAAAAGTGATGGGTTCCCTACATACAACTTCGCCTGCGTGGTTGACGATTACCTGATGAAGATTACCCACGTCATCCGAGGTCAGGAGCATCTGATGAATACGCCCGGCCAGCAAACACTGTGGCAAGCCCTGGAATTTGGCGACCTGCCGAAGTATGCCCATATGTCCGTCACCGTCAGTGATACCGGCGGAAAGCTCTCAAAACGGGAAAAAGCCACCGTACTGCGCGAGGAATTAAAGAGGCGCGGAATAAGACCCTTTATCGATATTGCAGATGCCATTAGCGGAGTTACGGTGCTACACAAATTTTTATATAAGAATGGGACGCTTGCAGAAGACAAAGCACGCCGATTAGCGGATTTCCTTAGAATATCTGCTCCGAGTCAACGAACACAAGCAGAACTTCGTAAGGAGGCTTTAGGAAGACTGCATAGAGTCTCAGATATTTGTCGCGGTCGCATTTGCGAGGGCGACTTAAGCGATTTCTTGAAGAAGAAGACAAATCTTGATCTGCCGGTGGTAGATAACCTTGCCAAGTTTCTTGATATCCATTTGCCCGAAATCAACATCGTCGATTTTTTCAGGAGCGGCTACCTGCCGGAAACTATGGTCAACTTCCTTGCGCTGCTCGGCTGGAATCCAGGCGACGACCGCGAGATTATGCAGCTCGAAGAACTCGTCGAGGCCTTCGACCTCTCACGTCTGACAAAGGCCAACAGTCTGTTTGACCGCAGCAAACTGCTCGCATTCAACACCGAGCACATCCGAATGACTCCAGACGAAAAATTTCTGCAGCATTTTAAGGATTACTTAAAGGTTGTCGGGTCACCGGTAATTTCCGCGAACGATGAGCTTCTTGCAAGAATCATAAAACTCTGCGAAGGGGCCCGCACGCTGGCCCAGATCGAGGCAAAAAGCAGATTTCTTTTTATCGCCAACGACCAAATCGAGTATGATGAAAAAGCGGCAAAAAAGGTACTGTTGAAAAACGACGGCCTCGCCATTCTGCGAATAGTCAGGGACAAATTGGCCGCGATGGAGCAATTCACCGAACAAAACATTGAAAATATGTTGCGGTCGTTGGCTGAAGAAAAACAGGTCGGCCTCGGCAAAGTCGCGCAGCCGTTGCGCGTCGCTATTTGTGGGACTACCATAAGCCTGCCCATCTTCGACTCGGTCGAGATGTTAGGCAAGGAGAATGCCCTGGCCCGAATTCGTATTACGTTGAAGAAATTTGAAATGAAATGATAATTTGATTTAGAACTAAGCTATTGGCCAATCATTTGCGGGTTGAGGAAATGAAGAACTCAAAGACAAAGCAAAAGATTAAGAAAAAGTTCAGAGACCAACTGCTTAAGCATGTGAATTTATTAAATTCTACGGTTTCTACTAAAAATGGTGACTGGATAGTAAAAGGGTTCATAGATATTGCGAAAAATATTTATACGATTTCGGTAGACACTAAGGTTATATCAAAAATAATGGAGTTAATACTCTTTCCAAAGCTTTGCCGGTTTGCCGAAGGAAACGGCTATAAGATGTTTCTTAGTAAAGAGCAGAACTTTTATCCTGATATTTCTTTTTTGGACAAGAAAGAGAATCTGTTTGCTTTAGATATGAAAAGCACCTACAGAAAAAGTGGAGAAAGTGTTAATGGGATGACTCTGGGTGCTTTTACGGGATATTTCAGGGACAGGAAAAGCAGTAAGAATATTTCTTTCCCTTATGAAGAATATGTGGGTCATTTTGTATTAGGAATTATTTATTCCCGATCAGCAGAAGCTTCAGATGAAAGAAAAAAGTACAGGTTAGATGACTTGAAAAACATCCCTTCTGTTATAAAAGATTTTACGTTTTTTGTCCAAGAGAAGTATAAAATTGCTTCCACCCGCCCGGGAAGTGGAAATACTAAGAACATTGGCTCTGTCACCAAAATCGATGAGTTAATACATGGTAAAGGACCTTTTACAGAACTGGGTGAGGAAGTCTTTGATGATTACTGGATGTATTATCTTACAAAGGACATGGCTAAAGCAGTTGATCTCAAAGAAGCTCCATACAAAAATCTAAAAGAATACAAAAGATACAAAAAACTGTAGGTATAAATGCGAGCAAAGATAAAAACTATCGATAGACATCAAGGCGTTTTCCTTGAAGACGATGCTGTATTTCCATCTACTAGATTTCAGGGAAGCAAACTTAAGATAGTAAATTGGATTTGGGACGTGATTAAAGATTTGAATTTCCATTGTGCCCTTGACGCCTTTGGTGGCACGGGATGCGTTGGATATATGCTGAAGGGCAAAGGCAAACAGGTTACGTATAACGATATACTGAAATTTAACTGGTATATTGGTACAGCACTGATTGAGAACGATAACGTGAAGCTTTTAGAACAGGATGTTGAGTTTCTTCTTACAAAACATAAGGAGATTAAGTATCAAACGTTTGTTTACGATACGTTCCAAGATATCTATTTCACCCGCGAGGAAAATCAATGGATTGACCTGGTTGCAACTAATATATCCCTACTAGATAACTTCTACAAAAAAGCCCTTGCCTACTTTGCTCTTTTTCAAGCTTGTATTATTAAGAGACCTTTCAACCTTTTTCACAGAAAGAATCTTTACCTAAGGTTCTCCGATGTTAAGAGAAATTTTGGCAACAAGACCACGTGGGATACACCTTTTGAAGGTCATTTCAGGCAATTTGTAAATGAAGCTAATGGGGCCGTTTTTCATGTTGAAAAACCCTGCTATGCTTTGAATAAAGACGTTTTTGAAATTGAGGGCGATTTTGATCTTGTTTATATCGACACTCCATATATTTCAAAGAAAGGTGTTGGAGTTGACTACTTGGATTTTTACCATTTTTTAGAGGGTTTAGTAAATTACTCTCGATGGCCAGAGATGATCGATTACAGAACGAAACATAAACGCTTAAGAAAGAAATCCTCCGTCTGGACCGACAAAAACAGAATTTTTGATGCATTTGATAAACTGTTTGAAAGATTTAGAGATAGTATCTTGGTTGTTTCTTACAGGTCAGATGGAATTCCTTCTATCGACGAGTGTATAGGTTTGCTGAAAAAATATAAACCTAACGTAGAAGAATTAACCCGAAAAAGTTACAAATATGTTTTAAGCACAAATCATTCAGAAGAAGTATTATTAGTAGGCAAATGAGCAAATGTCGTTATTGGTAACCGGCTCGATAGGAATTGATACTGTTAAGACGCCTTATGGTGTAAGCGAGAACTGTCTTGGCGGTTCTTCCGTTTATTTTAGTATGGCGGCCAGTTTCTTTACGCCGGTCAGACTTCTCGGCGTTATCGGCTCGGATTGTCCCTTTGATTTGGCGCAAGTCTTTGCCGGCAGGGACGTTGATTTGGCCGGCCTGGAACTAAGAGAGCAGAGCAAAACCTTCCGGTGGAAAGGAACCTACGGTGACAATATGGACGACAGGACAACCGACCGTCTGGAATTAAACGTCCTCGCCGAAGCTCCACCGACCGTACCGCCCGAATATAGGAGCAGCGAATTCGTCTTTCTTGCCAACACGACGCCGGCCCTTCAGCTTCAACTACTTGAGCAGGTCGAAAAACCTGTTTTCGTAGCTGCTGATACGATGGACTGCTATATTGAAGGCCATCTCGATGATTTGAAAAAGCTGTTGAAAAAAATCGGTTGCTTAATAATCAACGAAGATGAGGCAAGATTATTGGCAGTCGAGAGTAACCTGATAAGGGCAGCCAATAGAGTTTTGCAGATGGGACCGGCTGTAGTAGTTATCAAAAAGGGTGAATCGGGTTCGCTGATGTGCCAAAAGAGCGGCGAAAGATTTCTCTTGCCTGCCTTTCCCTCCGCCGAAGTAAAAGACCCCACCGGCGCCGGCGATAGCTTTGCAGGAGCGTTGATGGGTCATCTGGCACAAAATGAAAAAACCGATTTTGAATCGTTGAAAACAGCCGTTGCCTACGGTACAGTAGTTGCCTCATTTGCGATTGCCAATTTTTCGCTCAAAGGACTGACCTCAATAACCAGGGATGATATCGAAAGCAGGTTTGAAACCTTGCGAAAGCTGACCAACTTTTAGCTGCGAGATAAAATGCGAGTTTTCATAGCAATAGATATTGGCGAGGAAATCAGAGCTGCGTTAAGCAATTTGCAGCAGCAGTTCCAGAGCAAGGTTGACATCAAAAAAAGCGATGTCAAATGGGTGGACCCGAAGAACATACACCTGACATTGAAGTTCCTGGGTGAAATCAAAGACGAAAAAGTTGTGGAGGTCTGCAACATAACCAAGGACGTGGCCGGCAGGCACAAAAGCTTCGAGCTTGATGTGGAATCGGTCGGCTGCTTCGGCGGCAGAAGCGCCAGAGTCGTATGGGTAGGCGTTGGCCAGGGAAGCGACGATTTACTTCGGCTGCAAGAAGACCTCGACCAGCAGTTGGCCTCGGCCGGCTGGCCTAAGGACACCAGAAAGTTCACCGGCCATCTTACCCTCTGCAGGGTAAGAAATCCAAAGGCAGGTGTCAAACTCGCCCAGGCGAGCGAGGCCTTCAAAGATTTTAAACTCGGGACTATGTCGGCCGATTCAGTCACGGTTTACCAAAGCCAGTTAATGCCGACCGGCCCTGTCTATACTGTGTTGGGTGATTACAAACTTCAATAAACGATATAAACCGAATTGGAGAAAGCAAAATGGCAAAGATAAAAAAAGCCGATAAACAAGCGCCAGCCACTGGCCAGGAAACCGCCCTGCAGCGCGTGATTGCACAGATTGAAAAGCAGTACGGCCAGGGCGCGATTATGCAGATGGACGAGCACCGATACGCCAGGGTACAGGGCATACCCACCGGCTCATTATCGCTGGACATCGCTCTTGGTGGTGTGGGCATTCCACGAGGTAGGGTTACCGAGTTGTTCGGCCCCGAATCGTCCGGCAAAACCACCCTCGCGCTTCACATCATTGCAAATGCCCAGCACGCCGGTGGCGTCGCCGCTTTTATCGACGCCGAAAACGCTCTCGATACGACCTGGGCCAAGAGACTCGGAGTCGATGTAAGCAGCATGCTCGTCAGCCAGCCCGACACCGGCGAGCAGGCCCTCGATATCGTCGAGATGCTAATCAGGTCCAACTCCGTCGATGTAATAGTTGTTGACTCGGTGGCCGCTCTGACACCGGCGGCGGAGATCAAAGGCGAAATGGGGGCCACCCACATCGGCCTGCAGGCAAGATTAATGAGCCAGGCAATGAGAAAGCTCGCCGCCGTCATCAACAAGAGCAAAACCGCACTTGTCTTCATAAATCAAATCCGTATGAAAATCGGTGTGATGTTCGGAAACCCCGAAACCACGCCCGGCGGAAGAGCGCTGAAATTCTACACCTCCGTCCGAATCGACCTGAGGCGAGTGACAACAATAAAAGACGCCAGTGGCGCCGTCGGTTCCCACATCAGGGCCAGAGTTGTAAAGAACAAAATCGCGCCGCCTTTCCGTGACTCTGAATTCGATATCATGTTTGACAGCGGAATCAGCTACGAAGGCGATTTGCTCGACTTGGGACTTGGCTGCGGTGTAGTCGAAAAAGCCGGTGCCTGGCTCAACTACGGCGATATCCGCCTCGGTCAGGGCAGAGAAAACGCCAAAAAATACCTCGTAGAAAACAAAGATTTATGTCAGGAGATAAAAAGCAAAATTTTGATTGCCAAAGGCATGGTCTAAAGCAAGGTATGCGAAAGGAAAGAGCACAGTGCTAAGTGCAAGGCAGGTCAGAAGCGGCTTTATAGATTTTTTCAAAGACAGGGACCACGAGTTTGTCCCCAGCTCGCCGATTGTCCCCGCCGATGACCAGAGCCTGCTTTTCGCCAATGCGGGAATGAATCAGTTCAAGGATATCTTTGTCGGACTGGTGTCCCCTGACTACAAACGTGCGGTCAACAGTCAAAAATGTCTGCGCGTAAGCGGCAAGCACAACGACCTTGAAGAAGTCGGCAAAGACACTTATCACCACACCTTTTTCGAGATGCTGGGCAATTGGTCGTTCAATGATTATTTCAAGGCCGAAGCCATTGCCTGGGCCTGGGAGCTTCTCACGAAAGTCTGGGGCATCGAGCCCGACAGACTCTGGGCGACCGTTTTTGCCGGCGCTAAAGACGATAACCTGCCCAGAGACGACGAAGCCGAAAAGCTCTGGACCAAAGTCACTTCGATAGCCGCCAATCAGGTCTTGGCATTTGGCAAAAAAGATAACTTCTGGGAAATGGCAGCTACAGGTCCCTGCGGACCCTGCAGCGAAATTCATATCGACCTTGGGCCTGAGATGTGTGATAAGAAGCAGGCCAAAGGTCACAAGTGCGGCGTCAATGCCGGCTGCAGCCGGTTCGTCGAACTTTGGAATCTGGTCTTTATACAATACAATCGCAGCGAGCAAGGCAAGCTCGTCGAGTTAGGCGCCAAGTACGTCGATACCGGCGCCGGTCTCGAAAGAATAACCGCGGTATTGCAGAACAAGAAAAGCAATTATGATACAGACCTGTTTATGTCGGTCATCAATGCCATCTCCGACATAACCGGCCATAAGTATACCTCGCAACTTGGAAATGTCACCGATAACGCATTTAGAGTTATCTCCGACCATATTCGCTCACTGGTTCTTGCGATAACCGATGGCGCGACCCCCTCCAACGAAGGCCGCGGTTATGTCATCCGCCGAATACTTCGCCGCGCTTCGAGGTTCGGCAGAGAGCTGCAAATGCACGAGCCGTTTATGTACAAGCTTGTGCCCGTGGTTGTCGATTCGTTAAGCGATGCGTTTGGCGAAATAAAGGCAAGGGCTAATTTCGTTTCAACTGTTATCGAATCTGAAGAGGAAAGCTTCGGCAGAACGCTCGATAGAGGCATTGAAATCTTCAATGCAGCAGCGAATAGGGCAGAAAAAATAAAGCAGAGAACCATCAGCGGCGAGGACGCCTTCCAGCTCTACGATACTTACGGCTTCCCGCTTGACTTGACCCAGCTTATGGCCGAAGAGCACAGCCTGAAAGTCGATACTGCAAAATTTGACGAGCTGATGGAAGAGCAAAGACGGCGCGCAAGAGCAGCACAAAAGAGTGATTCGCTGATGATGGCCCTGGTCGATACCGAACTGCCGGTTACTGAAGACTTGCATAAATATCACACCGATGCGTGCGAGAGCAAAATAGTCGGCTTCATCGACAACGAAGGCTTCAAAAATAAGGGTAGGTTCGAGGCCGATGCGCAAGTCGGCATTGTTCTGGACAAAACCTGTTTCTATGCCGAAGCAGGCGGCCAGGTCGGCGATTGCGGCCATTTTGAGTCGGACCAAAGCCAGTTTATGGTGGACAACACAACCAGAATAGCCAACTGCATCATTCACCAAGGCCGGGTCGTCGAGGGGACATTTTCCGTCGGCGATAACGTAAAGGCAATCGTCAGCAAAGACAGGGACGCCACAAAGAAAAATCACACCGCCACCCACCTGCTTCAGTGGGCCCTGCAGCACGTAGTCGACAAATCGGTGGCACAGCAGGGCAGCCTCGTCGGCCCCGACTATCTGCGATTTGACTTTACGTGCCCCAGGTCTTTGACCGCAGACCAGATAAAAAACGTCGAGCGCCTGGTCAGGGAAAAAATAGCAGAGGATTTGCCCGTTACCTGTGTGACAATGCCCAGAGACCAGGCGGAAAAACTCGGCGCAATGGCATTGTTCGGCGAAAAGTACGGAAATGAAGTTCGCGTAGTGGCTATTGGTGTTGATAGTAATGACACGCTCAAAGATGCTTTCAGCCGAGAGTTTTGCGGCGGTACGCACGTCGGCAGAATTGGCTCTATCGGCGGCTTCAAGATAATAAAGGAAGAGAGCATCTCCGCCGGCGTCCGCAGAATTACCGCGCTTACCGGACAGGGCCTAACAAATTATCTTGAACAGAGAAGCCAGATTGTTGATTGGCTTTCTAATATGCTAAAGGCTACCGCCGAAGATTTGGTAGAAAGAGTCGGCAATCTAATCAAGGAAAATAAAAAACTCGCCAAGCAGCTCAAATCGGCCTCCAGGCAAAAGGGCAGTGACATTATAGATGAAGCAAAACAGCTTCTGGAAAAATGTGAAAAAATCGGCCAAGCGTCTGTAATCATCGGTCGCCTTTCGCCAACTCCCGTTGAACAGGCCCGTGCTGCTATTGATATGCTCAAGAAAAAGGCGAAATCTACGGTTATAGTGCTGGGGTTCGCTGATGGCGATAAGGTAACATTGCTGGCAGGTGTCACCAACGATTTAATCAAAAAGGGCATAAAAGCCGGTGACATAGTCAAACAAATCGCGCCGATTGTTGATGGCGGCGGCGGCGGCAGGGACCAGATGGCACAGGCCGGCGGAAAAAAACCTGAAAAAATAGACGACGCCCTTGCTAAAGCCGGCGAGTTAATAAAACAAAAATTAGCAGGTGGCTAATCAATCCTCCCAACTTCAAAAGCATTTGATAGGGCTGGGCTGTGAATGAGTCAGAGATAAGTCAGGAGTCCGGCGGTTCTGTAATCAGGTTTCACTGCAAACATTGCCGGCAGAAAATCCGTGTTCCAAAAATCCACGCCGGCAAAAAAACAAAATGTCCAAAATGTAAAAATATGGTTGTTGTCCCGAAAGCGGAAAGCACAGGCGCTGTCGCACCTCAAGCCGCTCACAGTGATTCGACAGGCGCCTCGAAAGACGCCGCTTTTGCCTTGACGTTTCTCGATATTCCGCAGGAGGACAAAGACGCTGACCAACGCACACTGCCGGATAGAACTGCTGAAGACCTGTTGGAGCTTGAGCAGGAAATAAAAACCGACGAAGCCGAGCCTGTTCCCAAACGTAAGCTGCCCTGGCCTATCGATATATTCCTCTATCCAATAAGCACACCCGGCCTGACGATTCTCGCAATTATTGTTGTAATAACGTTGCTGATTGATTTTGTCACTACACTGTTCGGTCCGTTTGGCCTTTTCATATGGGCCCTGGGTTTAGTACCAAACGTTGTACTTTTTCTGTATATGTATTGGTATCTGTGCCGGTGTATCCATGACAGTGCTGAAGGCGGCCTGCGGGCCCCCGATGTCCTCGTTAATGCCCCAAGCCTGGGCGATATGGGCTGGCAAACAATAAGAATAGCCGGTTGTCTGGCCTTTTTCTGCGCGCCTGTCTGGTTCTACCATCGGCATATCGAAAGAACGGACATAGTCTTCTGGTTCTTGCTGGCCTATGCTGCTTTCTTTTTTCCGATGGGCTTGTTGGCCGTCATTATGTTCGATTCTTTTGCCGGCCTGAATCCTCTTTTGCTCATCGGCTCGATATTCAGCACGTTTTTTCAATATTGCGGCCTCGTTCTGCCCTTTTGCATCTTTGGCTATTCGTTTACCAAAATCCTCCCGGCTTTCTCCGGGTCAGGGTTCTTAAACTACATCGCTTTTACACTAATCATCTACCTTACAATGGTCGCAGCTCATCTCCTGGGCCGGTTCTACTGGCGATACAAGGAAAAGCTCTACTGGGAAGTGTAGCCGCACAATATGTCATTCCCGCGCAAGCTTGCCCCTACCTGATTGGGGGGGCGGGAATCTATTGTGCCATCATTTTTTGATTCCTGTCACCTGCTTTCGCAGGTACAGGCCTTACGCAAATGGCGATTATGTAGCCTGTCGTGACAGCCCTAACCCTGCTGGGCTTTCAGCCGAATTTTAATGCTTTTTGCATGCGCATCGAGGCCTTCAACCTCCGCCAGACGAATAATATCCTCGGCACTTTCAGCTAATTTCTTTTTGTCGTATTCGATTATACTCGTTGACTTGATAAAGTCGTTTGAGCTTAATGCACTAAAGAATCTTGCACTTGTGCCGGTAGGTAATGTGTGACTCGGCCCCGCCCAGTAATCTCCAACTGCCACAGGACTGTAATCACCTATAAATATCGCACCGGCATTCTCAATCCTGTCAGCGATTCTCTTGCTTTCATCACCGCATTGAATCTCCAAGTGCTCCGCCGCAAAAAGATTTGAATAGTTGATTACATCTGCCATACCGTCAAATACAACAATACCACCAAAGGCCTCAAGGCACTTTATCGTTTCTTCTGCACGGTCCAATTGACTTACCTGTTTTTTAAGTTCTGCGAGCACTTTTTCTGCTAACTTCCCTGAGTCGGTAAACATGACCGCGCTGCCGGGCGCGTGTTCCGCCTGGCTCAGCATATCGGCTGCTACCCAGGCAGGATTGGCTTTGTCGTTTGCAATTATTAACACTTCACTCGGCCCTGCTATCGAATCGATGCCAACAAGCCCAAGCACCTTCTTCTTTGCCATCTGCACCCATCGATTGCCTGGCCCGACAATCTTATCAACATTGGGTTTAATCTTTTCAGTTCCCTTCGCTAAAGCCATCACAGCCTGAGCTCCACCGATTCGATAGACTTCGTCAATTCCAAGTTCACAGCATGTCGCCAAAATCACGGGGTGGATACTCCCTTTGTGTCTCGGCGGGGAAACCACGACGATTTCTTTTACGCCCGCGACCTGCGCGGGTACCGCTGTCATTATCACGGTAGAAGGCAAAGGCGCCGATGCACCCGGCACACAAATTCCAATTCGTTTTATGGGAGTGTATTTTATTCCAGGATGCTTTTTGCTGCCGATGAAAATTTCCGTTTGATATTTCCTTACATTTTCAATCGCCTGCCGAATCGATTTGAGAAGCCCTGATTCAATTTCCTTATGCGCTTCTTCCAGGGCTTCCTTAGAAACCCGGAATTCCTCCGGGGTCAACTTGACCCCGTCAAACTTTTCCGTAAATTCCGCGACGGCTTCGTCACCTCTTTTGCTGACCCCCTCCAAAATAAAATCTAATTGTTTGTCCTCCTCGCTGCCACAATCAAAGTGCGTAGCTTCAAATACTCGTGCACGCATCTTCGTTAATCTGTCCACGAAATCCGGCTGCGATGCTGAAATGAGGATTTGGTCGAGTTCGTCTGTCATGAAAGTTTTTAGTTTTAAGTTTTAAGTTTCGAGCTTTCTTGTTATCTGCCGAAGTTCCCGTAGCTGTAAACCCGGACTGCCCGTTCCAGCAGCAAATATTCTTTGCCTTTATATCTCGTCACAATCCCTGCTATTCTTAGTCGCACGGCGTCCAGCTCCTCCGATTGCAACTGCTCAGTTCGTTCCAACGCGTAGCACGGCAGTAACCGCAAAGACCACTGCTCGACCTTTCGCCCGAGAGCGTCAAAGCCGAATACAGATAGGCCTTTGTCCTGTTCGAGTAAAAAACCGGTTCTGTCAGCTAAAATAGTGTCACGCTTGAACGGTGCACGCTTCGGCTCTTTAGTGACTATATCTTTCACCTCCTCGCTGTCCCTGCGCCTCACCGTCTCTTTTCGCCTGCGCTCGGCGACCTCGTCAATCCTTTGGCTTGGACCTAATTTATCATCGGGGTCAAAGAACCGTGGTTTACGTACTATCTCTTCACTTTCTCCGGAACGATTAGGCTCCGAAACCCCTTTTGTTGGGACACTATTTGGGCTCTCCGCCGGCTGACCCTCTTTCGGCTCCTCTTGTGCTTTTTGTAATGTCGGCAGCCCCGCCTTACTTGTCTTGGTGAGCGATAAAAAATAAATTGGGAATATGAAATTCCTGCCCTTGTACTTTGTGACTCTGCCCCAGAGTTTATAGTTTTTGCCCAGGTGTTTCTCGGTCTCTGTTATCATTTTCTCCAGCGTTGACGACGGCAGCAGTTCCAGACTTGTCCCCGCACTTACTCGGCCAATACCGTCATTTACGTCCGAGCCGAACTCAAAGAACCATATATCCGCGGCTTCGTTGCTGTCGTTCCTGGTTAATTTGCCGTCGACACTTACCAGACCAAACCCATCCCGCAGCAGCGAGTTGCCGGCCGTCTCTGCGCCGAATACCGACGCTATTACGACAACGTTTACAAGAACACCCCAAATTGTGAATCGCTTGCCCATATCAACAATCACGCGTCACTAATCAGTTCTACAACCTGCTCCGGCTTATCTGCCTGATGTATATATCGGCTGCTGCCGGGGTCATCAATTGCTATTAAATCAATCAGCGGCTTCCAGTATTCGCCTACAAGTATAATCGGTTTCTGCTCGTCCAGAAAGCCCTTGTTTTTCAATTCCCAGACCTTAGCCAATTCCAACAGCGTCCCTGTCCCACCCGGCAGGACCACATAAACCTGCCCCAGTTTCGTCAACGTATCAAGCCGCTCATCCAGCGAATCCGTAACAATTTCACGGCTAATATATTCATTGCGCACTCCTGCAAATATCGAACAGGTAACGCCGACACTTTTACCGCCCACCTCGTCCGCCCCTTTGGCCGCCGCCAACATTGTGCCCCCATATCCGCCATTAGCGATGGTAAAACCCGCTTCACCCAGCACTTTACCAAGCTCATAGGCCAATTCATATGCCGCGTCGCCCGCCTTTGCCCTCCCCGTCCCGAAAATCGTTATCGTTTTTTGCTCATGTCGGCCCATAATTCTTACTACGATAAATATCCTCGCAGTATTTTGCAACAAAAAGCCTCTCCAGGTCGGCCTTGCTGTCATATACTACTTTGCTGTTAGAATCTCCAAAGTGCGTTGCCAGTGTTTTAGCTGGAACGGAATAAATGGTTTCCAGTCCGAGTGTATGGTTCTGCTCAAAATTATCAAATATCTCTTCTACCGTGTCTTTTTTCAAGTTACCCAGTTTCCACCACGGTTCGACGGAGCCGATATTTGAGAAAACGTCCCAGTTGTAGTTAATCAAAAACCACAAGACCTCAGGATACCGATATGCGTACGGGTACGTTTCGTCTTCACCTAAAATTCTTGAAATCAATTCTCGCTCTGTGTGCCAGAGCGTTTCTTTTTTGAAATGCTTTTTGCACGCATTTATCAATTCTGCCGGGATTGATTTTGTCTCCTCTATAGTTGGCCGAAGATACTCAATTCTCCTTGCCTCCCCGTCTGGGCTCGGTGTATGCAGAAAAACCACAAAGTCCTCGCCCAAGGATTTAACCCTGTCTCTTAACTTTAACTGGTCAATGACCTTGAGTAGCTGACCAATCTCTGGGATTATTTTCTTTGTTAAGAAAATCTGCCACCGAGGCTTCATACCAGCTTCTAAGAGACGCTCCGTGGCGACTAAGTTATCTTCAAACGCTCCTCTACGTCCATGGAACCAGTCGTTCGTTTCTTCCATACCAAAAAAGGTGACTTGGCACGTATCGGGTCCGACCTTCTTTGCCCATTTGGCGTAATTTTTGTCTCTGGCAAGTCGCCATACGCTCAAAAGTTCAAATCTTGCTGGTTCCCCATCACTTAGCTCGGCCTCAAGTTCGTAAAGCTGCCTGTAGTGTTCTGGAAAATCTGGCTCCCGAAACCAAGAACAGACTGTAAGCTTCTCGATAAATGGCGTTGTTTGCCCTTCTCTGATATAGTTTCTGAATAGCTGGGCTACCCACCGCAGATCCTCTTCGGACAGTTGTGTGCTGCCCCTGAAGCCAAGGTAACAATGGCGACATCGATTTGGGCAGCCGTGCATATCAAGCGCAACCGACATGTTCTTCGATTTGATTTCTGGCATGTAGCTAAGCCTTTGTTTGCCTTTTGCCTCAAGGCTGTCAATCGTGCAGCGCGCTATTGTATTTGTCCAGTTAGCACCAAGAGAATTCTCAGACGAAACTACTATGCTTGTTTTCGCGTATACTTTAGCAACCCCGCTGAAAACAAAATTTCCCTGTCCCTGGCGGAAAGTGTTAGCTTCCCAACAAACTCATACTTGCCGGCCTTTTCAGTAATCTTAACTTCGTCACTGTTCTTAATTGCTTCGAGCAGATTGTCAATTTGCAGAAAGTCTCCCGTCTTGACTTTGTCATAATCAGCCGGCTCGGCGAATTCTATCGGTACTATGCAGAAGTTAATCAAATTGGCCTTGTGAATCCGCTCAAAACTTTTCGCAATCACCACCCGCACGCCCAGATACATTGGGCAAAGAGCGGCATGTTCTCTCGATGACCCCTGCCCATAGCTCTCACCTGCCACAATAACACCGGCCAAGCCTTTTTTCTTCAAGCCAAGCGCTCGCTCCGCAAACGTCGGCTTGCCCTGCTCATTGAAACAATTGAAAACCACTTTTGCATATTCTGGCACATTCGACCGCAGTTTCAGATAAGGGCCCGCCGGCATAATATGGTCCGTGGTTATCTTGTCGCCGCACTTAATCAGGACTTGGCCCACCAGCTTCTCCGGTAGCGCCGGTGGCATCTCCGGCACAACAATCGTCGACCCACGCAGCACTTCCGCCTTGCCGGCATCTTTTTCACTCAAAGGCTCTTCTATCATACTGTCATCAACAATAAATTCGTCCGACAGCTCGATTTTGGGATACTCTATTCCCAACAGTTCCGGCAAATCACGCGGGTCCGTAATTCTGCCGGTCAAGGCCGAAGCAACCGCCGTTTCGGGACTGACCAAATAAACCTGGTCATCTTTTGTCCCGCTTCGGCCGGAAAAATTCCTGTTGAATGTCCGAAGACTCGCTACACCGTCAGCAGGTGAAAAACCCTGCCCAATGCACGGACCACAGCCCGTCTCAAGGACCCGGGCGCCCGACGAAATCATATCCGCCAATGCCCCGTTTCCCGCCAGCATATTCAAGACGGCTCTGCTGCCCGGAGCTACTGCAAATTCAACCATATTGTTTATCCGCCTGCCCTTGAGCACTTTCGCTGCCATCATCAAATCTGCGAAGCTCGAATTCGTGCAGCTGCCTATCACAACCTGTCCGGCTTCAATGCCGGCAATTTCTCTGACGCCTCTGACATTGTCCGGCGAAGAAGGACACGCCGCCAGCGGCTCAAGTTCCGACAAATTTATTTCCATGACACGGTCATATTCGGCATCCGCGTCGGCCGACAATGGCTCGTAGTCTTTTTCTCGTTTTTGCGCTCTGAGGAATTGCCGGGTCTGCTCATCACTTGCGAATATGCTCGTTGTCACGCCCAGCTCCGTCCCCATATTTGTTATCGTCGCCCGCTGCGGAACAGTCAGCTCCGAAACACCCCCACCGAAATATTCCACCGACCAGCCCACGTTACCTTTTGTCGTCAGGATGCTCAGCAGCTTAAGAATAACGTCTTTGGCCGCTACCCAATCAGCCAGTTGACCGGTAAGTTTCACGCCTAAGACTTTCGGACATCTCAGGTAGAACGGCCCCCCTGCCATAGCCACCGCCACGTCCAGCCCACCGGCCCCGATGGCAAGCATTCCAATACCGCCGCACGTCGGTGTATGAGAATCGCTGCCTAAAAGTGTCGCCCCAGGCCTGCCGGACCGCTCCAGATGCACCTGGTGGCAAATACCGTTACCCGCCCGCGAATGATAGACCCCGCACTTCGCCGCTATCGTCTGCAAATACAAATGGTCGTTGTGGTTCTCCGGCCCAAACCCAGCTATGTTATGGTCGACGTAACTCACCGAAAGCTGTGTTTTTACTCTGCCTGCCCCCATCGATTCGTACAATAGGAACGCCGTCGTGCCCGTCGCGTCCTGAACAAGCGTCTGGTCAATCCGAATACCAATCTGCTCACCGGCGGCAACGCTGCCTTCGACCAGATGTCCGCAAAGTATCTTGTACGTAAGTGTTTGCCCCAATTTCACACTCCCTAAAAATCAAAGCAAACAATTTAACATAAATGCCCCCCGAAGACAAATCGTATTTCATACCCGCCGACGCCTATATCCTATTCGGTCGTTCACAGCTCCTGACCGCACGTGAAAAAAGCGGCCCTGTACCCTCTATAGCACAAGGCCGCTTACATACTGCTTAAAACAAAAGCACAATGTTATCTAATGTGAGCCTAAGGAATAAGCGTCCCCGTCTGCACCTCGTTCACCAGATACGCATCATTTGAGAACATATCCCCTTCCGGCCAGCCGTCTCCGACTTGCATCGGTATCGTACCATCCACAGCGCCTCCTCCCAGCAAGGGATCGCCACCGTATGTCCAAATGTTGTCTAACTCGTCACTACCCGGGACGCCGATACCGACATTCGGCGTCTCCTCAAAGCGCACAGATAGGTCCTTATAGACAACATTTTGGCCCTCCCCTTCGTGCGATAATGAATTGACAGCAGCCTCTAAGCCATCAGGAGCCAACGAGTCCAAATGTGGGTTCCTGTCTGCACAAAGAGGACTGTTCTCCTTGCTATATTCCGAGATGGGGAAACCAGGCGTTACGGCGTCTCCTTGGTTAAATGGCATATGGTAGGAATAGCTGACACACTCACCAGGCCAAAGCCCAACTCCTCCCGACGGCATGGAGCCAAAGTCCCAGAGCCACGAAAGACTGATCCCCGGAGGCCCCCCGGCTTTTTTCGCCCCGAAAATTGTGGAGCCCTCGTCACCCCTGCAGTGAAACAGCTTCGCCGTCACAAAGCCATATTTTACCAAAAGAAAAAAACTGGACGTAATCGTCGCGTAGCGCGGGATGCCATCGAAGGCATCGGCCTCTGTCATTGTCGGCATTCCCCACCACACGGTTATGTACCCATCCGGGCTCCATTGACAAGTCTCCGTGGCTCCAGTAGTGCTCTTGTTACCGCCAGACCGGGGGTATTCCTCGTCCTCACCGCCGGCGTAAACTGCCATCGCAGTGCCGATACCCCTTAGGTTCGTTGTGCACAGCAGTCGATACGCCATCATTCTCGCCTTGGCCAATGCAGGCACCAAAATGGCCATCAGCAATGCTATGATCGCAATCACAACCAACAGCTCAATTAATGTAAAACCTTTTTTCTTCATAAACTTCTCCTTTAACTCTTGCCATGTTCGCAACCCAAAACCTGTCTGGGTCGCTTCTGTTATCTGTTTTTCTCAAGACACAATTATCTACCGCCGTCTCTTAGATTGCTCATCATCATTATATCCGATACATAAACCTCTAACAAGATTCACAGAGACAGGCGAATTATCTCGTTTATTTCCGAAATCCAGGTCAAAGTTAATACAAAGTAAACTGTCACAAAAACTATTAAAACCGCCGCTGCAGCGCGTCTTAAAAACAAGTTCCCCGCAATCCTGTTGCCGACCGACAGGATGTTTCTTCGGCCGGACGTGTCAATACGGTTTATGACGCCTATTGCCGCATCTTCCCGGCTCGCAATGCCCATATCAAACTTGGCAAAGAATTGTGTTAGTAATCGCTCTTCTTCTACCAGCTTCTGCGCATAGTCGCTGCAGCTCGAACACTCGCTAAGGTGCTCCTCAAACATCTCCCTTTCCGTCTCCGGTAGAATCCCGCTAATATGGTCTGTAATCCGGTCCCGTATTCTCTCACAATCACTGTTCATTATGCACCCCTTCTGTTAACAATCTGTGCAATAGCTTCCTTGCTGTTCTGATTCTCTGACACGCTCCAGAGTGCGAAATATTCAGCTTCTCACCTATAAGTTTTGCACTCTTGTTATCAAAGTAGTACATTATCAACGGCACTCGATATTGCCGGGGCAGACGCCTGATGGCCCCTTCCAAATCGTAATTCTCATTTGTTGCTTCTCGCCGCTGCACTGCCTTCTTGGCCGCGAACGCCTTCGCATATTTTTGCCTGCGAAGAAAATCAATACAAAGGTTCTTGGCAATTCGCAGAATCCACCGGCCAAACTGCTCATTATCGCGAAGCTTCCTTATTTTCAAAAAACCTCTAAGCACCGCGTCTTGAGAAATATCTTCGGCATCGTCAACGTTTGCGAGCATACCCAGGCACACGGCAAAAACACCCCTGTAGTGCCTTTTCACTAACAGCGCATAAGCACTCTTGTCGCCCCGCTGACTGGCAACAACCAGGATGTCATCTGAAAAATCGTCCAATCAAGATTCCCTGATTTCCTGCCACTATATAAAGACGAATGGTAAGGCCCGGAATGCAAAAAAATCCCGAATTTTTTATATTATTTTAGACCTGCCGCCTTGTCGGCTTAGCCGATACCAAAAGCGGCCTTATGCGCATTCGCATAAGGCCGCCGGATGACACATTAGTCGCCACAACACTTAATTCCTCTCCTGCCCTCCTAAAAGATGCCCTCGTTCACCAGGAAGGAGTCCTCTCTATTTCCCGGCATATCGAGCTTCGTGGGAGCAATTGTTGTTTCATCAAACTTATAGCCCATAATATAGATATCGTCGTCGTTGAGACCGCACGCGCTACCCCTGTCTTCGATTTCTGTCCCTTGAGTCTTTGAAAATTCCACGTGACTGTCAACAAACAACACGTTTTGACCCTCTCTTCCGTGAGCAGCGCTGTTTCCTACCTCCTTAGGGCCGAAGGAAGTATCATTGGGCAGAATACCAGCTATATTCCACGGGTTCCGGTCAGCCGCCATCGCCAGAGCAGGATTGCTCGCCGAGCTCAGACGGTAATGCAACCCGCTGCCGTCATCATAAGGCATATGATACGCATAGCTGCATTGTGCGACTGGGTCCCCGAAATCCCAAAATAAGAACGGCTGACCAGTAGGCATGGACTCTCCCGAGTCAGGGTCGCTCTTGCAGATAAACTGCTTAGGTGTCGCATAGTCGTACTTTACCAAAAGATAGAGACTCGACGAAATGCTCGCGCCTGACGCGTAGGCAGTTGCCGCATCAGCTGCGCCACCGTCCGTCGTAGCCCAAATGCTCGCCCTGAACCCGGCACACGGGAATCGGCCGGAATCATCATTCCCGGCATAGATGGCCGACGCCGTCCCGATACCCTTCAGGTTTGTCCCGCACACCACGCGGTTAGCCATCTCCCGCACCCTTGCAAGAGCGGGCATCAGGATGCTCATCAGCAGCGCTATGATCGCAATCACGACCAACAGCTCAATCAATGTGAAACCTTTCCTTTTCATAATTATTCTCCTTACGCTTTTTCGAGATTCGCGGGCCCAGCCGCTCTTAAGCACGCTTTGATTACGTCTTAACAGATAAATGCAGTTTCTCCTGCCATATACCAACTATTTTCCTCGCGAATCCCTTTACCATTTCATTTTTCGCCTAAGAACGGCTGCCTTAAATTCTCATTCAGAAATCGTACCCGTTACTCAGTGCGCGCACACCTCACGCCCGGCCGCTACGGCCTCGATGGCCTCAATGGCATACACTGCACCGACAGAATTTTACTTCTGACAGACATCATTTCTGACAGGCAGGTTTAAGGTGGGAATATAAAAACTCTTGAAAATTATGATGACTGTTAAATACTTATAAAGCGTTTAAAACCTACCTATCTATCTATCACATATATACTACTACAGAAGTCCCTCCGCTGTCAAACAAATTCTGCCAAATTTCTCCAACTTTCTTGAAAATTTTCGCAGTTGGCCTTATATCTTTAATTTCGGCTTGGAATCACAGATATGATTACCAAAAAAACGCTTGAAAACACAAAAAAACTGCTCCAAAAACACAATCAGGGCCATCTTTTGGCCTTCTGGGGGCAGTTAAAGCCGCCACAGAGGCAGAATCTGCTTGCCCAGATCGAAAACCTCGATTTTTCAAAAATAGACGATTGGGTGGCTAAATGCACCGAAAAAACCGCTAACGCTGCCGTACCAGCCGATTTTGCCCCTGCTCCATCCTACGGCCACGCCCCGTCCACCCCTGACCAGCAGCAAAAATATGCCCGCGCCAAAGAATTAGGCAAAGAGCTAATTTCAGCCGGCAAGGTGGCCGCCTTTGTCGTTGCCGGCGGACAGGCAACCAGACTCGGATTCGACGGCCCAAAAGGCAATTTCCCCATCAGCCCCGTCAAAAACAAAACGCTCTTTCGAATCTTCGCAGAAACTATCGCAGCAGTTTCGCAAAAATATAACACCACATGCCCCTGGTATATTATGACAAGCCCCCTGAACCACGCTGAGACCGTAGAAATTTTTCGCTCCAACGATTACTACGGCCTCAACGAAAAAGACGTATTTATATTCCAGCAGGGCACTCTGCCCAATTTCAGTCTTGATGGCAAAATCCTCTTGGCCGACAAAGCAAACATTGCCTGCTCACCTGACGGCCACGGCGGAAGCCTCAAAGCCCTCTACAAAACTGCTGCCCTCGACGATATGAAAAAACGCGGCGTAGAATTCATTAGCTATTGGCAGGTAGATAATCCACTCGTAAATATTTTTGACCCGCTCTTCATAGGCCTCCACGTCCTCGACCAGGCCGAAATGTCCTCAAAGGCCGTGATAAAAACCGGCCCAAAGGAAAAAGTCGGCAATTTCGGCTTGGTCGACGGTAGGGTAACCGTCATCGAATACAGCGATTTGCCCGATGAGCTCGCCGAGAAACGAAATCCCGACGGCTCTTTGGCCTTTAGCCTCGGCAGCATCGCCATCCATATCATCAGTCGCACTTTTGTTCAAAGGCTTAACACCGCCGGCTTTTCTTTGCCTCTGCACAAAGCCGTCAAAAAAATCCCACATATCGACCAGCAGGCAAATCCCGTTGAACCCACAGAAGCAAACGGCATAAAACTCGAGACCTTCGTCTTTGACGCTCTGCCTCTGGCCTCAAAGTCAATAATCTTACATATCCTCCGAAGCCAGGAATTTGCTCCCACCAAAAACGCCGCCGGCCTTGACAGCGTCGAAACAACAAGGCGAATGATGGTTGCACGTGCCGCCGATTGGCTCGAATCAGCCGGCGTCACTATCCCCAAAAAGCCGGATGGCTCACCCGATTGCCTCATCGAAATAGCACCGAGCTTCGCATTGGAAAAAGATGATGTCAAAGCAAAGCTGACCCAGATACCCGAAATCAAACCGAACGATAAACTCTACTTGGCCTAAAAGGCACCAGCTACATTATCAGCATCGCATCACCGTAAGAATAAAAGCGGTATCGCTGCTCAATCGCGTGCCGATACGCAGCCAGAATGCTTTCCAAACCGGCAAACGCCGCAACCAGCGCAAGCAGGCTTGACTTCGGAAGGTGAAAATTCGTCACCATAGCATCGACTAACTTGAATTTATACCCGGGTGTTATGAACAGCGTCGCCTCTCCACCGCCAGCTTCCACACCTGAGCCCACAGCCATTGTCTCCAGCGCCCGCACCGATGTTGTCCCCACCGCGATTGTCCTCCCGCCCTTCTCTTTTGCTGCATTTATCATCCGAGCACCTTCTTCCGCGATACAGAACCGCTCCTGCTCAATCTCGTGCTCCTCAACATTCTCCGTAGTTATCGGTCTAAATGTCCCCCGCCCCACGTGCAGCGTAATATATGCAAAGAAAACTCCCGCTTTTCTTAACTGCTCTATCAGCTCATCCGTAAAATGCAGCCCCGCCGTCGGAGCAGCCACCGCCCCGGCCTTTCGAGCGTACACCGTTTGGTACCGTACCTCATCCATCGCCGCTACGGACAGGTCGTCACCACGCTTGATATATGGCGGCAGCGGAGGAAAACCTATTCTCTCAAGCGCAGTTCCGGCATCCGACTTTGTCCCTACCTTCAATCGGCATCTGCCACCACCCAATTTCTCCGTCACCTCTGCCCGGCAAAAATCCTCTTTCTCTTTGTCCCTCAAGTGTATGGTTTCGCCGACCTTAACTCTACGGGCGCCTTTGAGCATCACTTCCCACACGCAGGGTGCCCTTTCGGTCAGAAACAATCCTTCCAGCTTGCCGCCGCTGCTGCGCCTGCCAAAAAAGCGGGCCGGCAGGACCTTTGTGTCGTTGAGCACCAGGCAGTCGCCGGGCGATAAAAAGTCACCAATCCCGCTGAAACCGCTGTCGACAAGCTCACCATTCTCACGATTGAGAACCAGCAGCCGCGAATCGCTTCGAACGCGGGCCGGCTGCTGTGCAATCAACTCAACTGGCAACTCGTAATTTAGACTCTCCGTTTTCATAACCAAAACTTATCAGACCGTCCGCAGAATGACAAAAAAATTCTGACTTGATAATGACTCGATTTTGACACGTTTGCACCCCGCCGCAAATTTCTTACAAAAGTCGCTCAACGTTGCGGACGATACGAACAACACAAATGTATTAAGAACAATAGCGTCTCAAGGGTACGGCCAATGGCTTCGAGAGAATATTTTGAGCAAACCGCGACTTCAATCGCTTCGCTGGGCAGGAACGAGCTTAAAAGACGAATCAAACACTTCAAGGGCAGATTCAAACTGGATTTTACTGACGATTACCTGAACAACCTCACTGTTGACAGGCTAAGACACATCCTCTTGGCCGCCTCCATAAACTCAAAGCCCCACAACTGAAACCACCTCCTCATCATTGAGTTCGCCAGCCGGAACTCACCAGCCAATCGTATGTAGAAAGCGTCGAACCATTTACAAGCACAAACTGATGCGAAAAGCCGCCCGTCTCACGAGAAAACCCTTCTTCCCGGCCAACGACTCCCCAAAGCGCAAAAGAAAGGCTGAAGCCAAAACTGGCTTCAGCCTTGTGAGACAGCCTTCAATTAAAGAATATACTGCAAACTTATAAGAATCTCAACCGTCTCACTTCACCAAGACACTTAAAAGAAGAAAAGAGCAATATTCTTAATACCTATTATACCTGCCCTCCCCAATTTTGCAAGCACTTTTTTCAAAAATTCTTAAATTTTTTTCAAAAAGTTGCCCACCAGCCATCTTTGAAGCCGCTTTTTCTCTAACCCATTTACCACAAGCAACTTACATCCTTTCCCTCGGCCCCATCCTGTCATCCTGAGCTTGTGCCCAAGGTGCGCAGTCCGCCGCAGGCGGATACGCAGATCCGCCTCTGGCGGAATCAATTTCAAAACCCTGGCAGCCACCTTGGCCAACTCGTACCTTGTGGCTTTTTCATTTTTTTCAAAAAAAACTTGACAAAAAATTAGACTCTGTTATACTTGTAATAGTTAGCATAGTACAAGTATTGAGGCAAGACAATGCAGTTTCGTATAGACAACGCATCCGGCAGGGCCGTTTACCAGCAGATAATAGACCAGGTCAAACGTGACATTGCCCTCGGCAGGCTCACAAAGGACGAAAAGCTCCCCACTGTAAGACAGCTCGCCGTCCAGCTTGCGATAAACCCCAACACGATAGCCAAGGCCTACCGCCGGCTCGAACAGGAAGGCATCATTACTACCAAGCCGGGCGCCGGGGCTTTCGTCGCTAACCTCGACAGCAACCTCAGCAAAACCGTGAGAAAAAAACTTATCTGCGAAGACATCGAACACCTTATCGTGGACGCAATCCACATGCAGATTGAAAAGCAGCTGCTTATCCGCTGGGTCAAAGAGCGAATCGAGAAATTCAAGTTCGCTGACGAGAAAGGATAACCTATGAGCGATACCATCATCAAAATCCAAAACCTGGCTAAATACTTCGACGGCCGCTGCGTCCTGGACGGCATTAACCTCAATATCCCACAGGGCTGTATCTACGGCCTGCTCGGACGAAACGGTGCCGGCAAAACAACTATCATACGGATTCTCCTCGGGCTCGACTCGCCGACACGCGGCCGAACATCCCTGCTCGGTGCAGACTCGGCAAAGCTTTCCGCAAGAACGCACGGCAGAATCGGCTACGTCGCGGAAGCGCACAACCTAATCCAGAACTATAAGGTCAGCCGGCTCGTAAAGCTCTGCAAAGACCTCTCACTGAAATGGAATGACGACTTCTTTGGCCGCCTTATAGAAGCATTCCGTCTGCCGATGCAGCGCAGAGTAAAGCAGCTATCCATTGGTATGCGAGCACAACTAAACCTCTCGCTCGCTATGGCCATAGACCCGGAACTGCTCATCCTCGACGACCCGACGCTCGGCCTCGACACCGTCGCCCGCCGGCAGTTCCTCGAACTTGCCGTTGACCTGCTACAAAAAGATGGCCGAACTATCCTGTTCTGCTCACACATCCTCAGCGACGTCGAACGAATCGCCGACCGCATAGGCATACTCGCCGCCGGAAAGCTCATCGTGGATTGTCCACTTGAAGAACTAAAAAAGCGCGTCAAAAAATTAAGGCTCATCTTCCCCGAACACGCACCAGCCAATCTGCATATGACCGAAATAGTGAATCAACAGCTCCAGGGCCGCGAGTTGACTATAACCGTCGCAAACTGGAACCAGCAGAAACAGGCCTTCATCGAAACCTTCAAACCCGAAAGCTGCACCGAAATACCAATGTCGCTTGAGGATATGTTCATAGAATGCACACGACTCAAATCGACGCCGATTACGAACACATAAATTAGGAGGTACCAGATGTTCACACTGATAAAAAGAGAAATCGAAGACAATATAGCATATTTCGCCGCGGCAGCCCTTTTTTCAACAGCGCTCGTCATTGCGGTTACTTCCCTTGCATACAATGCCGAAGAACTTTCCGAGGTCGCCCTGTCGCTTTCGATTCCAATTATTGTACTGGCCATACTTGGTTTCTCTGCGATGGGCGCAAGCCAGATGTACACAGACAAAACCAGGAAAATCTCCGCCCTCTTATCGACCCTGCGCGTTACGCGAGCTCAGATATTGGCTGCCAGGATTGTCACGGGAATTCTTACCATTCTGATTTTGCTGGTCCCCCTGGCCGTTACAGCCGCAGTTCTGCTGCGACTTTTCCCGCCGCCTTACCCAATTTACCCCCACTTCGTTTCTGAAATATTCACAGCAGTGTTTCTAACGGGTTTTGCCTGCTATTGCCTCGGCCTGCAGCTCGGCTGGAACTCAAACAAGGTCATTCGGGTACTGGGTAGCATAGGCTCAACCGCCGTCATTGTGCCGCTTATTGTTATCAAGGGCTTCGGTGCCTGCACTGTAATAATAATGTTGCTGTTGATTGTCGCCTCCCTGACCCGAACCTGGCAAAAATTTACCTCAACCCCTCTTTAGGAAAATAACTATGAAACCCTCAAGAAACTATCTCGCCAAAGTAATCGCTGCCGGTTTTGTCGTTCTGCTTTTGCTCTCCATAGTATTCTTCTGGGCCCGCCTCTTATGCGAAATAACCCTCAGAGAGATTATGCCCCGGGAAGCACGCGAAGTCCTCATACGGCCTTCCGGACTCATACCTAAGGAAATTGAAAACGACCCTAACGTGGCCCGCCATTCCTACATTTCAGCCCGTTTTTCCCCGTCGGAAACCTCCCTTACCCTTGGAATCATAGATTATTTTGCCGCCAGAGCCCTGCAAGGCCGGCTTTCAAACGTTTATTATTACTCGTACGAAGATGAACGTCACAATGAAATGCTCTACTTTGACAAAAGCATTGGCTTACTCGTATATCACCGTACCTATAAACAGAAGCTGCCCGACAAAATGACCGTGCTCAGGACGCTCCATCTTTACGCCGGTCCTGAAGGAATCTCAGAAACCCCTGATGAAGCGCTCGGCAGATTCTCCGCCCTTATCACAGATTACTGGCTACCGGTAACATTATTTGACAAAAAGCTGCGCCGCTTTTTCACAATTAACTTTAAAGAAAAAACCATCCTCAAAGGACTTGAGCTTGCAAAAGACAATACCCACAATCCCATTCAGGTAGGCCGCTTAGACCGCTTAGGTGCAAGTGAGTGGCTGTCAGAACTGGATTGTAATCCCCCTATGATAAAGGTCCCAAAACGTGCCGAGGAAAACGAAGACAAAAGTCGCTATTCGCGCCACGGCTACCAACCAGAGTTCGAATCAATCATAAAAAACTTTTACCTGAACTATGCAGGCCGGTACATACTTGTACTTGACGAATCCGGCAGAATTGATTTGCTCGACAGAGAAACGCTTCAGTTCGCCGGAACCGCCGGCTACTTACCCGCCCCAGAAACATTCTATCCCTCAAAGACATCTGTAAGGCCGAAAGACCTGCTCGGTTATAACGTTTTGCCCCTGTCCATCGACAGAGAATACATAGGAATGTGCGTCGCCGGGACCTCCCGAGAAGGAACTGCTATGGCCGTCACCGTCTTCGACAGTCAGGGAAGATTACTCAGAGAAGGACATACCAAAATCACAGAAGATGAACACCGACACCGAGGGGCCAGTTACATACCTTCAAGCAAGGCCGTCTTCTTTCACGTCCCCTGGGCACCCGCACTGACGACCGCAAAATACCTGCTGGAAAATCTTCATCCCCCAATCCTGAACATCGCCTCCTTCTTTGCTGCTGACAGCTTCGATGCTGCTGCCGGACACAGAGCGCTCTTTTTCCTGCCGAACTCATTTATAGCAATGAAGGGCCGAGAAGTCAGCGAAGATGTCGTGGGCATATACTTCTCCGCGCTGCTGCTTATTTCACCGTCAATAATACTGGCAGGCTTCCTCGCCCGGCGAGTCACCAAGGATGCTGCCGCCGTCGGACTCTCAAAAAATGCAAAACTCCCCTGGATAATCGCAACCATTGCCTTTGGTTTAAGCGCTTACATCACCTACAGACTTACCAGGCCAAAAATGACCCTGGTCACCTGTGCAAACTGCGGCCGATTGAGAAGGCCCGATATGGACAAATGCCACTGCTGCGGCAGCAAATGGTTCGTCCCGGAACTAACACCTCCAGCCTGGCGGGTCCTTGATTGACAATCCGCTGCTAACCGACCCCTGACCCCCGGCCCGGCGACTGAGTTTCTTTTAATATAAAACGCCGGCCTTCCCGGCCTCAACCGGCTAAATACTAAAGATTTAGCCCGTTAGAAGTAAGTTGCCAAAGGCACTTGTCTACTTTCTAACTGGGCCCAGATACGACATACGAATTAAAAGGCGGGAATTGCGGGTTTGGTATTATCTTTGTTTGGAATATTTTTTTTGGAAAATCAATTGAGAGGTTTTGGTAATGTCATTAGAAGGATTGAGAGATGAAGCCATAAAAGCTTTTGTTGAATATGGCGAAGCAATGAAAGAGGCTTTTAACCTTCAAGGTGAGCTTCTTGCTGCACCCTTAATCAATACGCTTAAAAGTGGCCACGAAGAGAAAATAAAAGGGTTCATTGCCGAAGCTAAAAGGCAGACTGCTCAATTCAAGGCAATGATCAATCGATTGTCATCTTGAATAGTTTTAAATCAAGCGGCATGTTGGAACACACCACTCCAGAAGACCCGCCGAAAACGGTGGTCCACTAAGCTAATCGTTGACATTTTATTTCCGGTAGACTAAATTGCTAAAAAAGTGTTGTATAATATTCTGTTGGACGCAGGGTAAAGAAAGAAAGGATCAGGGATGGCGAAGAAGAAGGCATCGCCCCGTAAGCTCTACGGTAAGCTGAAAGGGTCGTACAGACAGAAAAGCGTGAAGAGGCGAATCGAGGCACTCTTTCTCGACAATCTCGGCAAGGTATTGACTCGTGAACAGATTATCAAGACGG
>CAZOUM010000042.1:0-27388 GCA_964582985.1 uncultured Pirellulales bacterium
TTCTCGATCAAAGATGAAATGGCGCGCAGGCTCCATTTTAACATGAGGGATGACAAAATTGATATGATTATGTTTGTGGGCGATGGAGTAAAAAGCGGTCCTTTCCCGGAAGGTCCGCAGTATAATGTTAAGTACTCGATACCACCGACAGAGGCTCAACTCAAGTTTATTTATAATCAGAAAACCAGGTGTATACGTGTCTTCTACGGCCTGAACGGAGCCAAGGCCACTACGGAGCTTCCGCAAAGCAAGGCCGGCGTTTATTTCGCGAAACCTCTGAGCGAATGCACTGCCGCCTATATTATGATGAGCAACGGAAGGGTTGACATTGACCATTTTGAAATAGAGCCGATTAAACCTTAGGAATAAGAAGATATTTGACCAAGTGTGAAAACCGAAGGGTAAAGTTATGAAGAACCTGATGCCGGCAATAGCAATCATACTTGCAACCGTCGCAACTGCCCATGCCGCTGCAATGCCGAAGCAGTCGCAGACCCCTTCTTACCGGGGGGACCAATACACAAACTCGATAGGTATGAAATTTGTGCGAATCAAGCGTGGTAAGTTCCAGATGGGCCAATTGAAAAGGTTGGACCCTGAGGTTCTGCCAGTCATCGAAGGCGGTGACCGCGGCGGCCGGTTCGACCTGCTGGCCAAAGGTGACTACGACGAGAAACCTGTGCATAAGGTCAAGATTACCAAGCCGTTCTACATGGGTGTTTACGAGGTCACCAATAAGCAGTACGAACTCTTCAGACCCGAACACAAGAAACTGCGCGGCAAGTATGACCTATCCAAAGAAGATGATGAGGCGGTAATTTACGTTAGCTGGTACGACGCCGTTGCTTTTTGCCGGTGGCTCTCGGACAAAGAAGGTCTGTCCTACCGGCTGCCAACGGAGGCTGAGTGGGAATATGCCTGCCGGGCGGGAACAACTACCAATTACTATACGGGTGACGTGCTGCCCAAGGAATACACCAACAAGCCGGGCAATAGCTGCCTGGTCAAGACCACGATACATGTCGGCAAGACGCCGCCGAATGCGTGGGGGCTTTACGATATGCACGGCAACGTCGAAGAATGGTGCTACGACTGGTATGGACCTTATCAGAAAAAAACGCAGAAGGACCCGGTCGGATACGTCGATGGTGACTTCCGCGTATCGCGCGGAGGAAGTTTCGGCACTTATGCATATTTCCTGCGTTCGGCCAACCGCATGGCCACACTGCCGACCGAAAGGCAATGGGCGACCGGCTTTCGCGTAGTGATAGGAGAGTTGCCGAAGACCAGGCCAATGAAGATGGCGCCGAAACCGGACAACTATCAGAACGTTATCCAGCGCGACCCGGAGACCGTCAAGCAGGGTCCGGACCCGACCAAGCCTTACTTCAAGGGCCCTCGCAAGTACATGAAGATCGACAGAGGCAAAATAGGTCCTCTGTTTGCCGGGCACAATCACAGCCCGATGATAACGGCTTGTCCCAATGGTGATCTTCTTTCGACATGGTTTACCTGTGTTTCGGAAAAGGACCGCGAGATGGGTCGAGGCGGAAGCAGGCTTCGCTGGGGCAACGAAGAGTGGGACGATGCTTCGGTTTTCTGGGATGCTCCCGACAGAAACGACAGCGTGTGTGCATTGTGGACCGACGAGAAAGGTAAGATGTATCATTTCGTCGGCACCGATGTTGGAGCGACATACGCGTATCATTCGCTGGGTTTGCGGACCTCGACCGACAACGGTGCGACCTGGTCGAAGGTACGAATGTTCAACCCCGAGCATCGTTCTCCGGCGCCGCATTCGCACGGTCACTGGCTTTCAGGGCCGGTGTTTAGAGCCAACGACGGGGCAATCGCGTTTGTCACCGACGGCTGGCCTACTCTTTGGTACAGTTACGACGAGGGAATGACTTGGCAGGGCTGCGAAGGAAATATTAAAGGTAACCACCCCGGCGTGGTGCAGTTGCGCGACGGCAGGATGCTCGGATTCACCCGCGGCGGCGACCTCCGGGGGGCTGTCATTGTCACCAAGTACGACGATTTGGGCACGACCAAGGTTCATTCGAACGAGAAGCGTCCGTTTTGGATGCCTAAATGTGTTTCGGATGACCTGGGCAAAACGTGGAAAAAGACGCCGAGCATTTTCAAGGATATAGGCGGCGGGCAGAGGCTGGCAATGATGCGACTCAAGGAAGGGCCTATTTTCTTTGCCTCGTTTGCCGACAGGGGTATCATTATAACCGATAAGTCCGGGGCGAAGCGCGAGGTTCGGGGGCTCTTTGCAGCGGTATCGGAAGACGAAGGCGAAACCTGGTTGGTAAAGCTTGTCACCGACGACGGGCCGGGCGAGCCCGGCATGACCACCAACGGCGGCTACTTCGCTTTCAGTCAGCGAAACAGCGAATACCGCGGGTATATGTCCGTGTGCCAGGCGCCCAATGGGCTCATCCACCTGATAACCAGCTTCTCTCATTACACGTTCAACCTCGCCTGGCTAAAGAGGCCCAACGAACCTTTGAAGTACCCCCCGATCCGCGTCAAACATGAAATCGGGACATTCGACGGACCACAATTCGACCTTAAAGACTGGGAACCTTATCACGGTCACGGCGGAGGATTCAACGGCAAGGGACAATTTACGATGATTTCGCGGTCGCATTTTCAGGGTATGAACCGGCTTATAGGCGAAGGGTCCTTCGAGATGAATATGGCCTTCAAGAATATTTATTTCAATCCCCGCGGCGACACGGCGTCACCCGGCATCACCATCTGGATTAAGGATGCTATGATGCGCAGGCTGCACTTTTACGTCAGAGACGACCGTATCGACCTGGGCCTGGCGGACGAGGAAGACCCGGTACGAATGCGCTGGCCGCGCGACATAAAATATGACAAACCGCCAACTTCGGCCAAGCTGAAGTTTGCTTACGACGAAAAGGCAAAGCAGATACGCATCTTCTACGGCATCAACGGCGCCGAGGCAGCCACCGAGCTTCCGCACAGCAAGGCGGGAATTTATCTGGGTAAGCCTTTCAGCGAATCTACCGCCGCCTATATTATGATGAGCAATGGAAGGGTTGATATCGACCATTTTGAAATCGAGCCGATTAACCCTTGAAAATGAAACGTATGCCTTATTAGTTTTGCACAGCCAAGCCAACTCTGAAGATTGCCCCTGCCGGCTTGGCCGTCAGTATCTCCACAAAGCCGTTGTGAGCTTGGGCGAATTTTTTCACCAGTGCCAGCCCCAGGCCCGTCCCATTCGTTTCACGCGTAGCTTCGGCCTCGGTGCGATAGAACTCTTCGAAGATTTTCTTTCGCTGCCGATGAGGCACGCCCGGCCCATGGTCTTCAACCTCGATGAAAACGTATTGGCCGTCACTCTTGGTCCGGACCGCAACGGTCTTATCCTTCGCATTGCCGGCATACTTGATTGCGTTGTCCAGCAAGTTGACGACTATCTGCTTGACCGCGTCGCTGTCAAAAGCAGTTTGCTTAAGTTGTTCGAGGTCCGCCCTTATCGAAAAGCCGTTCTGCGCTGCGTAAGGCCTCATCATTTCAACCACGCCTTTGATGCACTCGTTTAAATCACCAAAGCTGAAGGTATATTTCTTCCGTCCCCTTTGGATGCGCGAAAAATCCAACACATTCTCAATCAGCCGGCTGAGCCTCTCGCTTTCCTGCCGCATACTTTTGTAATACTCGGCGAGCTTGTCCTTGGATTTGACCCAGTCTCTTTCGAGCATTTCTGAGTACATCCGTATCGAAGTCAGCGGTGTTCTAAGCTCGTGTGAGACGGCGGATATAAAATCGTCCTTTTTTTGCGCCAGCTTGATTTGTGCCTGTGCGTGGCGCCACAAACTCACCAGGCCCAGCGTCACAGCCAAAAGCACAATCACAACGATGGCAAAATACCACCTTCGCAACTCGCTTATCTGCCCGCTGATCAAAACGGGATTGTCTTTAAAATCCAACAGCAAATCGCCAAAGCCGAAATCCAAAGTCGCTCTATAGGCGATGTCCTCGCCTTCTCTCTCTGTTTGCACCAGTTCAAAGCTCATACCTTCGCGCATAAAATGGTTGGCGGACTTTTTGACCTCCTCAATTAACTTCTTTTCATTGAGCTGAAATCCCTGCCAGAAGTGCCTGCCTTCAATTTGCACGTGCCTTACTAAGAACACCTGGCCATCAAATATCGACTGCTCGCCGCCGCCTCCGGGGACGATTAGCGGCACAAACGGCTCAATCCTGACCTGTACGGTTTCGTCCATACGCGGCTGGACGGCCAATAATTGACTGTTGGCCAACGAAAGATCTATATTCATATCACTGTCTACTAATTGTTGCTCCCAGGCCGGGTGCGATTGGCTGGACATTTGTGCTTGTTGCTGCTGCCCGTCACGTTGATATGGCCCATCCTGTATTTGTACTCCACCACTGGCATTAGCGGACATATTGGTTTGGAAGACAACGCGGTGCTGCTTTATAAGCTGGGCCTCACGGTCCACGTTTTCTAAACTTCCGATAGGATAATTCGCTCTCGCTCGGCGTTGAAGTGCAGGGCTTTTTCTGTTTTGCTTCTTCTGACTTTCTTCCTTGGCCAATTCTACTGCCTTAACCGCTTTCAATCGAGTACGTCGCGACGCAGGGGCTTTTCCGCCAGCACCCATTTTATATGAATTTACTGTCAGCCCCCCGAGCATTGGCACCACGTTACTTTTGATGTACTTAGTATTGGACACTGCTTTGGCATAGAGTTCACTATTAGCAATTTGAACATCAGCGTTCATTATGAAGTAGTCATTTGGTGTGAGAACATTACCGCCTGCATCGATTTGGAAGTGGCCGTACGCAAGGCTGTGCTCGAGTTGACCACTCAGCGGCGAAGTAAAGACCGCTATTTCCTGCTGACCGGCCCTGATGTTATCATCAGCTTGAAAGTATCGATAATCCGTGTAGCGCCGGCCCTCTTCTGACTTTATGAAATCATCGAGTTTCTTCTTGACATCGCGTCTGATTTGTTCTGCTACGTCGGCAAATTCGCCCAGCCGCGCCAACTTCAGGCCTTTCGCCCATTTCTCGGTGGCGTGGTACCCCAGAAACGCAAACCCACCCAGGGCTGCAGCAATTATCACCGATAATATAATAAGTCGTCTGTACATTTGCTTTTGGCTGCCTGATTACGCTCAGGCCTCATATTTGTAGCCCGCACCGCGCACGGTTTTTATTATTTCCGGCTCGGCCGAGTCCGGCTCGATTTTACTTCGCAGCTTCGCTATGTGCATGTCCATCGTTCTGGTGCCTATCTCTGTCATAGTCTCGTTCCAAACTCCTTTATACAGTTCTTCTCTGCTGATAACACGGTTCGGATTCGCCGCAAAATACTGTATTATCTCTGCTTCGCGTTTTGTAATGTTTGTTTCCTCGTTATTGCGTTTTATTTTCAATGCTGCAACATCAACATCCAAATCCGCAAACTTGAAATTATGCCCGACTGCCCGTGCCGGGTCCGTCCGTCGCAGCACCGCTTTTATCCTCGCCAGCAGCTCCTCAAGCGAGAACGGCTTGGTGATATAATCATCGGCACCCAGGTTCAGTCCCACTATTTTTTCTTTCTGCTGCCCCTTGGCCGTCAGCATTATGATAGGACTTTGTAAGCCCTCCTGACGCCATTTTGTACATAGCTGTTCGCCGCTTATTTTCGGCAGCATCAAATCGAGCAATATCAGATCAAACTGTTTCTCAGCCACGGCCCGTTCCGCGTCGAGCCCATCTACAGCTTCACTAACCTTAAATGCGTGAAACTCCAGAAAGTCCCGCAATGCCGTCCGGATCTTCTGCTCATCTTCGACTATCAGTATGTGTGCTTCTTGCTCCATAACGTATAAATGCCACTATATATTATAAGCAAAATCCGGGCACAACGTTTGTAAAAGTTTTGTAAAAAATCCCACCTGTTTTTTACATCCATTTTACTTCGTTCTCACTCGGTTCAGTCGTATAGTTAACTTAGGGAACATAAGTAGTTCTAAAACTTTTTTGAAAGGAGATGAAAATGGAAAAGCAGAAACAGAATCAAGTATCAGCCTTTTTTATTGTCGGGATTATTCTAATTGCCGTCGGACAGACATGGGGACAGTTGCATCACATACGCGTAAGGCCTCCGGCGTCGAATGTTATAGTGCCGCAGAGCCGGGCCAGGGCGTTCGCCCCTGAGCGTCGCGGGGCCATTGAGATTACTGAAATCGGCGCACTGATTGATATTCTCGAGGGCACGGCAACTACAACGATTGAGATAAGGCTGCGCAACACCAGCGGCCGGCGACAGGAAGCCGAGTTGATCGTCCCGGTGCCGGATGGGGCGGTTGTGCGGGGCTTTGCTTATGACGGCCCCGGAGGGGAAATAACCGCGGAGGTACTTTCAAAAGATGAAGCCAGGAGAATATATGAGCGGCTGGTAGCGAAGATCCGCGACCCGGCCCTGGTAGAGTTTATCGGATACAATCTAATTCGTTCAAGCGTCTTTCCCATAGAAGCCCGCGGTAAGCAAAAGATTCGGCTGACATACGAGCATCTTCTTGATGTTGATGGTAACCGAGTTGATTACATACTGCCGCGGACCGAATCGTTGGAGTACGCGGTCCCATGGAAGATTACGGTGAATATCAAAACGAAGCGGCCGATATCAACGGTCTATTCACCCAGCCACAAGCTCGAGGAAAAGCGGACCAGTGACAGAGAGTTTATTGTCAAGATCGCCACTGACGCGATGAAAGAGCCCGGCCCGTTCCGGCTTTCATATCTGCTGGCCGACAACGGGGTGACCGCCTCAATGTTCGCCTACCCTGACGATAAAGTCGGCGGCGGGTACTTCTTACTGCTCGCCGGCTTGCCTGCAAAGCCGCTAAGGGTCGAAGATGTCCCTGCGATAAAAAGAGAGCTGACATTGGTGATTGACCGCTCGGGCAGTATGAGAAACGAGAAAATCGAGCAGGTCAAAGAAGCGGCGCTGCAGATTATCGCTGGTTTGAAAGATGGCGAAGCCTTCAATGTCGTCATTTACAACGACAGGATTGAGTGGTTTTCAAAACAGCCGGTACTCAAGACGGGCCGGACCCAGGATGCCGCGCGGAAATATATCAAGGGTATCACAGCAACCGGCGGCACTAACATACACGATGCTCTTCTCGAGGCGCTCAAACAAAAGCCAATGGAAGGGATGTTGCCGATAGTTTTGTTCCTCACGGACGGCCTGCCGACTGCGGGACAGACTTCTGAGGTCGCTATTCGTAACGTTGTAATAAAATCGAACCCATACAATCGGCGCGTGTTTACCTTCGGCGTCGGTGTCAATGTCAATGCTCCGTTGCTGGAAAAAATCGCGGCCGAGTCGCGGGCGGCAGCGGAATTTGTGCTGCCGAACGAAGACGTTGAGGTCAAGATAGGTAAGGTCTTCAAGCAACTGACGGGCCCGATACTTGCTGATGTGGAGGTGGAGGTCGTGGAAGTGGCAGGCAGGCCCGCTATCGGCCGCACACGTGACATCATACCCGACAAGCTGCCGGACCTCTTTGATGGCGACCAGCTTGTGCTGCTGGGCCAATATGTCGGCAAAAAGCCGGTTACTTTCAAAGTCTCCGGCAACTATCTCGGCAGAAAACGTACATTCAAATTCACGTTCGAGTTTGATAAGGCTGATGTGCGCAACGGCTTTGTTCCCCGCCTGTGGGCGAGCAGAAAAATCGCGCAGCTTATTGACATTGTTCGCCAGATGGGCGCCGACTCAGCCGTATCAAAGGACGACCCCAAAGTTAAGGAACTCGTTGACGAAATTGTGCGTCTTTCCACTGAGTTCGGCATACTGACGGAATACACAGCATTTCTCGCCAAGGAAGGGACCGACCTTGCAGATAGAGACGCAGTGTTACGTGAAAGCGCGCACCTGCTTGAGAGTCGGGCAATGCGCAGCCGCGCCGGCTTGGGCGCGGTCAACCAAAGCTTCAATATGATAGGGCAGAAGCGACAAAAGACGCTGAATATACGTAATGATTTCTTCGATGCCAATATGAATCGGGTCTCGATTTCAACGGTGCAGCAAATCAATGACCGGGCATACTATCGCAGAGGCAATCGCTGGGTTGACAGTCGACTGGTCGGTAATGAAGCCCAAGTCAGCCCCAAAAAGGTTATTGAGTTTGGGTCCAGAGAATTCATTGAATTGGCAGAAAAACTGGCGAGCGAGAACCGCCAAGGCAGTATCGCCCTTGTCGGCGATGTGCTTTTGCAGATAGACGGCGAGCCGGTCTTAATCAAAAGGCCGGAACATAATTAATAGTAGCGTAATTTAAGGAGCAAAAAGATGAGAGAGAAAACACAGACCCTCACATTGGCATTTGCGGTGATTTGCCTTCTGGCCACAGCCGCTTGTGCCGACGGGCCGACAACAACCGGCACCATCACCAAGGTAACGGTCTACCGGGGTCAGGCCCTGGTAAGCCGCGCCGTCAAAGTCGATTTGCCGCAGGGTACTTCCGAGCTAATTATCACGGACCTGCCGGCCAGAATTGTGCCCGAAAGTCTCTACGCCCAGACTTCCGGTAACCTCAAGATACTGAGCGTTAGGTACAGAGAAAGGGCGGTCAAAGAGGACACGCGGCAGGAGGTCAAGGAACTCGATGAGAAGATTGAAATCCTCAAAAATCAAATTCGTCACGCAGAAAGGAATCACAAACATGGCGGCAATCTTTGGGCCAAGTATGAAGGTCTTTGGAAACTGGCTATTGATGGTTCAAAGGTCGATTTAAATCGCGGAGTGCTCCAGGCTGACCAAATCCAGTCGCTGGCACAGTATCTGGAGGGCAAGTGGAACGAGCTGCACGAAAAGTCACTGGAAATAGAGGACCACATAGCTCAGCTTAAGAAGGAGTTAGAGCTTCTTAACCGCAAGCGCAGAGAGCTTGACACCGGCCGGTCTCGCACCGAGCGCGAAGTGGTCCTGTTCGTAAGAAAGGACGACAAGAAAAAGGTCTCCATCAAACTCAACTACCTTGTCAACAACGCCAACTGGCAGCAGCAGTATAACTTGCGAGCCAACCCCAAGAAATCAACTGTCTTGATTGAATACAACGCCGTCGTTAACCAAACCAGTGGCGAAGATTGGAACGGAGTCGCTTTGAGTCTCTCCACCGCTGAGCCGAGTATGGTCGCTGCACCTCCTGTCCTCGAACCTATGCTCGTGGGTCTTTCCCGCGCTGACCGCGCCCAGCAAATCGAGCAGCAGACTCGTTTTACTGATGCTGACAGAATCCGACAGTTTCAACGGTCCCGCAAGGCCAATATCAAAATGGGTTTTGGTGCCAATTATGACCTTAACACGCTTGCAATCGATAATCAGATATTCATGTGTAATGCCAGCGGTAACCAAGTCCAGCAGTTCCAGGAACAGTTCGCTGAAATTGTACGCAACGAGGGCATCAGCGTAACCTACGACTTGCATGGTAAGCTTGCCCTGCCCAGCCGAAGCGACCAGCAGCTTGTCACCATCGCCTCCTTCCCGGTCAAGGCCGAGTTTACCTTGGTCGCCACACCGTTGCTCACTGACTATGTCTATCTGCAGGGAGAACTCTTCAACGAAAGTGGTCCAATCCTTTTGCCCGGCCCGGCCAGTATGTTCCGCAACGGCGAGTTCGTCGGCAAGAGCCAATTGTCGCAGGTTACCATCGGCGAAAAATTCACCGCCGGCTTCGGCATTGATTCTCAGGTTCAGGTCGCCCACGAGCTCGAAAAGAAAAAGACGCGCGTCCAGGGTGGCAACCGCATCGACACCTATCACTACCGCATCGCTCTGAATAACTACAAGGACGCTGACGTTAAACTGCGGCTGTTGGACCGCCTGCCGTATTCGGACAGCGATTCAATCAAGATTGAACTTGAAAGAACCGAGCCAGAGTTGAGCAAAGACAGCGAATACCTGCGTGCTCTCCGCAAGAAAGGCATTCTACGCTGGGACCTCAACCTAAAACCAAACACTGTCGACGAGAGCGCAACTGTCGTAAAGTATACCTACACCATGGAGTACGATAAGAACATGACGATTCAGCCTCGCCGGAAAAGCCAGTAAATTGGCCCTTAGGCTATGGGGTGCGCAGGACTTGCGCACCCCATTTCATTTTCAGTGATTTAGATAGCCACATTGTTAAATCTTTGCAGCGTTTTTGCTTGTCTGCTCGCAGTATTAAATTTGCCCCCAATTTTCTTGCAATTCTACCCAACAGGACGTAAAGTAAATGCGTATCTGTTTTGGCCGTGTCTTACTTTTGTACTTTGCACGGCTATAGTCGGGCGATTAGCTCAGCTGGCAGAGCAGCTGACTCTTAATCAGCCGGTCACAGGTTCGAATCCTGTATCGCCCATTAGTTTCTTGGCCTTTTTCAGTTGATGACAGGGGGCCTATCTCTGTTCCTAAGTTCGCCATTCGCAAACGCTTAGTGTCCGCGCTATTTTGTTTAACACCAGACCGTTTTTGCTCTCGACCGACGCT
The DNA here is from genome assembly GCA_964582985.1 of uncultured Pirellulales bacterium. Lineage (GTDB taxonomy): Bacteria > Planctomycetota > Phycisphaerae > Sedimentisphaerales > Anaerobacaceae > CAZQYB01. The sequence continues at coordinate 10,538 of CAZOUM010000042.1, forward strand.
TGCAGCAAACCAATGGTGCAACATACAAGTGCCACTATATCGAACCATAAAATAATTTGGAAAGGCATTTAGCCTCTCGCTTTGGCAATCCGGTCATCGACATAATTATCAAGGGCTTGTTTTAAGTGTTTCTTTGCCTTATCTAATTCTTCAATAACATTTTTACCAGCCCAAACCCACGAACGTCCATCGTATACTTGGTTAGCCTTGTTGTATTCAGTTTGTGCTTGTAATAGGTCACAGATTGCTCGTGCGACTTCATCTATCTGCCCATCCATTCTCTACTCCTTTCTCGGCTTTCGCATCCCGTTAAAGCAGGGGCTTGTCATAATCTTCGCTTATCTTATGGCTTCTGCTCTTTTGATTGCGAAAGTGCAACATTTTCAGCCTTCATCTTCGGCCTATATTGTAGCTTTCAACGACTTAATAGGCAATATCTGTGACCATTATTCCTTCATTTGTGGCTCTGACAGCGTACAGTCAAGCTGCTGACGTGTCGATCACGCGCTTGCTGTTCGCCTTGAACGCGCAGATGCACAGAAGGAAGAAACGAAATTGTAATTGACAGCCCTTGTGGCGATACTACAATATATGCGTTGCAACTGCAGAGCAAATAAACTTTACGAATTCGCCTCGTTAGAGTAGAGGCACTTCGCAACAGACGCAGGCCTTTACGGCAAATTCAATGTATTATGGATACGATTTTGTATATCATCTCCGGCCCTTTGTTTCTAATATCCCTCGCCGCACATTTGTATGTAAGAGTCCGTCTGCGGCCGAAAAACGATTCAGATTTGGACGACTATTACCACGAGTTTGAAGACCAGCATCCAGATTACGCGAGATACATAAGGTGGTCCCAGATCACCTTTGCCGGTGCCGTCATTGGCGCTCTGTTGCTGTTCATTGCCACCGTAATTTAACCTCATCTAAAAACCCCAGCCTTTGCGAAATAGGATACTGCGTTTTTGTTTGGCACTCTCCATTAAGGCTTTGATTGCAGCCTTGATATGCTCCGGAAGTTGCGGCCAGACGGCTACGATTTTAGCCAAATCAGGGGGTGGGTTTTGAGGCTGATTTTGAGTTGTTTTTAACTTTTTTTGTAAGCTGGTTTGTAAGCGCGTCTTTCGGCTTGTGGTGAGTCCTTATTTTGCTTGTTGTCATAGTTTTCGGCCTGCTGACTCTTAATCAGCCGGTCGCAGGTTCGAATCCTGTATCGCCCAATAGTTTTTTGCTTGTCTGGTCGAATCGCTCGTTTTTCCGGTGGCAGCGTTTTGCTCTGCTTTTTGAAGGCGTTGTTTGTTGACAGACAGTCCCTGTTAGAGCAGCCGGTAGCCATCTTTTAACGCTTAGGACGTGCAAAAGGTTTCATTTCTTGGCCGTCAGTTTTGTGGCGCCAAGCAGATAACGGGGGATTGTGTGTTACCAGTCTGAAGTCCGCGCCCGGCATTTAATGTTGTTTGCTTATGAGCGAGGGTATGCTTCTATATGAACAAGCCTCATTCCGTCTTCATCGGAATAGAGCACAGCCTCGCTCACTAACCTCGGGGAGCAAAGCCTGTACGTCTGCGACGTCTCTTTTTTCAGTTTCTCAACGCTCTTAAGGCTGTGCAAAAATTCCTCAACATCAGCTTCGCCTGAGTGTTTCCTGCTCTTCTGATGCGTTTGGCATACTCCAAGCGCAGCGCTTTGCATAAGTTGAGAAAACATTTGCTTAAACAAATCAGGAGAGGGGAAAATATCAGCGCATAAAATTCTATTCCTGCTTGTTATAATCATACCCGATATGCCTTTGTTCTTCTCAAGCACCTCTTTAGAATTAGCAACGTAATAATCAATGATTTCTTTTATGTTTCGGTCTTTGAAAACATCGGCCAATGCTTTAGTTTTACTATGAATGCCCAATCTTCTCAGTTCTTTTTCGATAGCTATATGAGCTTTAATTTGATTGGGGAACAAAATAAGTTCCTTTCTCACGAATGGACTTGCCATACCGGCATAATAAAAATATTCCGGCTCTCCTAATTTTCTCGAATCTTCTATCAATCTCCATTTTTCAAAACACAAAGCATCAATCTCAAATCCCGGTTGCTCCACAGGTTCAACAGTGTTTTTATTTTGTCCAGGCTGAAATTTACGTTCGAAACCAAGCCCGCTCAAGCCACTATCTTCGGAACCAATTCCGCTAAAGACCCCATGTCTGTAGCCTCTGCCGTATCCCCGGCCGTATCGTCGTCTGCCGGGGCCATAGCCTTCGTAATATCTTCGACCGTAAGAGCCTCCCCCTATAACCCCTCCTCTTCTAAAGCCTCTGTTTTGCCAACCTGCTCCAAGCTGCCCCCCGCGAGGAGAGTAAAGGGGCCGACTGCCCGAATACTGACCAAAGACACTGTAGCTGCTTGGTGGGTCCTTTCGAACAACGGAAAGACTTGGATTTTCTTTTATGATAAGCTGTTTTTTACTAATAGCTTCCTCCACAGTAAGGTATTTACTTTCCAAGTCAGGATTTTCCGTTTTTAGAAGATAGACAGACATATCAACAAGACCGTCCCCATCATGGTCAAAATCATACCCCTTTTTCACAAGTCTTACAGAAGACAAAAATCTGGTAACTGTTTCTTTCGCTTGGACTTTGTAGCGTTTTCTTGTTCTTCCCAAAGCCGTCTCGGGTTCAGAAGAGGGTATGGCAAACACCAAAATCCCTAATACAAACGCTCGAACTATTTTTTCTAATCTGCTCTTCATCTTGACTTTTCTCCCAATTCAAGCAAACAAGATTTTCGAATAACGCTAAATTACACGTCCAGCCGACAATTCCCAATAAGCACAAGACATTTGCACGGTGATAGCCTGGGATTGCAGCTCCTATAATATTATAGGAGCGCAACAGCCCAGAAAGTAACAGAATTTTTCCAAGATTCCCGCAAAAATATTGGATAGTTTATAGCATAGTGAGCCCTAATGAATGATATTTGTTCATTTTACAACGAGGCTTCTGGGCCAAATGCGGTCCGGCTTGTCCCGGCCAGCCACGGTTAAACGCGTGCAACAAAGAGAGCTGCTTATTTCTGCTGAGATGGTTTGGTGAGTATGGACAAGAACGTCCGTCGTTAATCGTCAAATGCAGCAGCATTTTTTTGCCTTTGATTGGGTTTGATCCGGCTTCGCCAGAGGCTACGCCGCGACAAGTTGGGTTTGTTTGGGTTTGTTTTTATTAGCATTGTTCGCAGTTATTTGTTCGTAGTTCATTGTAAAGGAATAACTTAGGTTCGTTTGAGCATCCAGGAAATTGGCTTTGTTTTGCATATTTTTCTTATAATTTCGTACGTAAGAATTCGTAGATTTTCACTTTTTGGGCTGTCAGCAGGGAGAAAAAGGTATATCAGGTAATCAGGTAAACAGGAAGTGGATACCAGGGGAACAGGAGAACAGGGGGGATAACATATAGCGTATTGCGTATTGCGTATAGCGTATTGCGTATTGCGTATAGCGTATAGCGTATTGCGTATTGCGTATCCGCCACCCCAATCAGGTAGCTGATAGTTTGAAATCCGAAATCCTAATATCGAAATCCGAAACAATCTCAAAATCTAAATGACCCAAATTCAAAACAACTAAATTTGACCGGGGCTGCGGGCCCTGCTGGCCGTGCCACGCCCCTTGGGGGCAAGCTACGGGCGGTTTAAAAAAACACGCCTTCTATAATTGGGCGAACTTGCGCATTTGGTCGAAAAAAGTCCTCGATTCTCGATACCCGATTCTCGTAACTCGTTTATATGAAAGGAGTAAAAATTTTTTGCAATTTTCCGATTTCAGGTTCCAGCTACCCGCACTTTTGATTGATTTAGCTCGTTGTTCGTTGTTAGTTGATCGTTGTTCGTTGCTCGATGCTCGATGTCGGCGTTGGTGAAGCCAGAGAAGAGTATTTTCTTTTTAGAGAGAATAGGCACGAAAAAGGACAAAATGCACAAAAGGGACAAAAAAACGGCCAAAAAAGTGCTTTATAAGGTGCTTTATAAGCACATAAATAGCTGGATCCCTACCTAAAGCATGCAGGGACTCGGGCAGGCGGCGGAAGACCCCAGTGAGATAACGTATCACTATCTCACGGGGCAGGCAGATTTCGCAGATTTCACGGATTTTGTTTTTGTCGGCAAGTGCGGGGTTATATGGCCGGACAGGTTTAATCTTCCTTTTTAATTATTTGCTTTATTGTCCTATCGTATCCTTGTTATTTGAGCCTCTTTAACTTCTCCTGCATAGCGACCAGATTTCTGTGATTCGTCGTACAAATAAACATGGCTCCAAGTTGAGCTTGGTATAATGACATTGCTATTTATGTCTGCCAATTTAATGTAATGAGGCTTGGGAACACATCCAGGTCCAACAAATAGCTGAATATAGACAGTTGCTACTTTGTCGGTTTCATCAGCAGCTATTATATGCGACCACTGCTTAGGTGTTATTACACCACCAGAAGGAATCTCACCAAATGGCATGGCAAATTTGGGACCCGGCTGCTTAAAAAAACCTTTGTCATCACCGCCATTCATGATGAAATCACGGATTGGGCTGAAACATTGTTCGTCGCCTCGAAAACCACGACGAGAATGGACCAAATAGTAATGAAATGCTATTTTTGCAAGTGATCGGAAGTAGTGATCGGTCACCTTAAATGTCACACAACCATTGACCTGCGTGATCCCTGCTTCTGTGTCAGGCAAATTGTGTGGTTCTGACTTTGGCCACGTTTCCTTCATAAGCAACTGAAACTCAGACGAATTCTCCGTGTCGAAATGAAACCACATCTTATCAATCTTCTTAATGCCATGCTTTTTTATGCGGTCCTTTAATTGTCTTGGGCTCATTCCGCTAAAAAGTTCTATAAAAACCTCTCCGCCTTGATCATCATGTATTACGATTTGATCTACTGGAAATGAATCTTTAGGATTGTCCCTTGAACGCTTAACTAACTGCTTATGATCTCCATGATCAATTGTAGATTGGGGAGGCGGTGCTCCTATAGCCGCGACTTGAGAACGACCTCTCTTTCGTCTTTTGGGAACCTTTGGCTTAACCAAGTCTCTGAAAAAACTTTCTGGCCCACACAATAGTAATTGCTGTTCAGAGCTGCCAATATTATTGTTGCATGAGGCGCAGATTCTACGAAAACGGACATCGTTTTTGAATTCCCCTAACTGGACAGGTAGGATATGGTCTCCCGCCCCCTTAGCTGGATTAAAAGAAGCAGTACAATAGATACATTTTTCTGTTCTTTTCATTCATTTTCCGCCTATGGCGGACTAAGCCAATCTCTTTTATTAAATGATTCCGCGTGTGCAAACAAGTTGCACACGCTGGAAGGCTGTATTATTCATCATTTATTTTTTGACTCAATTCATCCAACCTGTTAAACAAACTCTTCAATTCTTCTGGAACTCCGCGAGTTCTTAGTTCTTCAGGATATATCAATCTGAAGACTGAAAGACATCCCAAGCCAAAACGTACATTGGCAAGGAGACAACACTTTAAAATGTAAGCATCGTTATTGAATATATCCATGACATCTTTCCGCTCATTTTCAATATACCGTAAATTTAAACCAATCGAATACACGTTGGGATGAGCCCCATAATCAATTGATTTATCATACATATCCTTGATCCATGGGCCAACTTTGGGCTCCTGTTCGGCAAGAAATATCAAAATAGCACCAATGCTGAAATTTTTCCTCACCAGTTTTTCAGCTTCTTTGCTCTGATGCCTTTTGACCCAAATATCTCCTTGCTCAGGACGTTTATTAATATAATATCCATATAAAGCATTTTCAATACAAGCCCGAAACATCACAAATGCCTCGGCAATTTGACCGCTTGAAGATATGCGAACGGCAGCCAAATAACATCCATAAGCACGTGCAAGAAATGCTGCTGGTGATGACTCTATATTAGTCTCCTTGGACAGCTTATAAAACACTTCCACGTATTTCATAAAAAGATCGTTTATACTAATCAACAGATGGACTATAGGTTTATGTTGGCTCCATGTAGCTCTGATGTTATGCCACGCATCACTAATGCGTTTCGTAAGTTCATCACTACCGAAATCGTCCTGTTGCACGAATAAATTCCTCACTAACTAATCTATAAATTTTCCTCTGTACTACAATCCGTTAACTTCTTGTTTTTTATGCGTGTTTTTTAAAACAGTCGACTGTAACCTATTTATATTTAATATGTTATGAGACTTTTTTCAAAAAAGAACTTTTGGCCTTTTGTTTTTCGCCGTAGTCCGCTTTTCGCTGCCTTCGCAAGAAAATGAGGCGGCGAAAAGAAAGGCGCAGGCGAAAAACATTCGCCGGATTCGCGAGAGCCGATCTTTATACTATTTTTGGTTGCGGCTGAGGGCCAAGGGCCCGAAGCCGCGCTGTGTTCTCTGTGGCAAACTAACAATAACCAATACTTGTCCTGAGTTCAATCGAAGGAATCAATTATCCTGCCGCCCCAGTTGCTTTTGCCTGCACGTGAGCAGTTTGAGCGTCGCTCGTCGCTGGTCGCTCGTCGCTGGTCGCTTGTCGCTCGTTTTTCTACCGCTTACTTACGTGCGCGGCTCTGTAACCCGCGCAATAAATGCGGAATGACAAACAGGCGATTCGTTGAAGTTTTCCGCTCGCGGGTGCGATATTCAACTAAAAAATCAAAATTAAAAAAGCAAAAATTGCTGCTGCGTAAGCTACGCTTGACGAAGAAACGCCATTAACACAAGCAATTCCGCATAGCTGCCATTGACTTTTACGGCCACAAAATAATAGAAAGGAAGGGAAAAATCAAGATGAAAAAGCCCCGGTGAGATAGAATAAAACCATCTCACGGGGTAAAGGGGGCAGGGGGCGGGGGAAGATGAGCAGGGGAGCAGGGGAGCAGTAGAGCAGGGGAGCAGTAGAGCAGGGGAAAAGGGGAAAGGAGAAGGGAAGGGAGAAGGGAAAAAGACAGCGTTTAGCGGGTAGCGGTTAGAGATTGCCACGGCCAGAAGGCAGAGGGCAGAAGGCAGAGGGCAGAAGGCGGAGGACAGGGGGCAGAAGACAGGGGGCAGAAGGCAGAGGGCAGAAGTCAGGGGCCAGGGGCGGATTTCTTGCGCTTGACAATGGCGGTTTTGAACCTAAAATCACGGGCTATGGCAGACTCTGCCCCACAAAAGAAGAAAAAGAGAAAACACAATCCCGTAACAGATTGGATGACTTATATTGCGCTGCGGGTCCTTGTTGTTTTCCTTTATGTATTTGATGTCGAGACTAATCTACAGTTCGCTTGTTTTCTTGGTCGATTGCTGTGGAAACACTATCATCGCGGCCGGGAACGCGCCTTGGATAATCTGCGAGCAAGTTTCCCCGAAAAAAGCGAAGAATGGATACAGCAGACAGGCCGGCGAAGCTGCGAGCACCTTGCAATGCTGGCGGTTGATGTGCTTTATACGCCGCGGCTGGTGAAAAAACATAACTGGCGGTACTATTCTCGATTCAAAACCACAGAAAGGGCAAAATGGCTGATGCAGGAGGGGAAGGGACTTTTGATGGTTGCGGCCCACTACAGCAACTTCGAGATTATGGGTTATATGCTGGGGCTGTTTGGTTTTGATGTTTACAGTATTGCGAGGCCTTTGGATAACAGGTTCATTAGCAGGTACTTATACGACGTGCGGCAGCGGGCGGGACAAAAGATAATCGATAAAAAAGGCGCATCTGAGCTTATGGATAAAATAGCTTCGAGCGGTACGACTTTGTGCTTTATCGCCGACCAGGATGCCGGCAGAAAAGGGATATTCGTTGATTTCTTCGGGCGCAAGGCAAGTACCTATAAGAGCATAGGGCTGCTCGCAATCTCCAACAATGTACCGATTGGGGTTGGTTACAGCAGAAGAGTCGACAATCGGTTTTTCTTTGAGATTGGGGTCAACCGCATCATTTTCCCCGAAGAATGGCAAGACAAAGACGACCCGCTGGAGTGGATTACCGCAGAGTACACTAAGGCAATAGAACGGTTCGTGCGTGAAGACCCGAGTCAATACTGGTGGCTGCACCGCAGATGGAGGCACCGGCCGAAGGAAGAAAAGCAATAATTTTTCACGTCGAATGCGCAGGTTTTGTGGTCATCTGAGATGTGTTTCAGTGGCAGGGACGTAATAAGAAGAGGATAAATTGAGATGTTTGAATTCGAATGTCCGCGATGTAAATCACTTATTGGATTGGAGCTGAGTGATTTTTTTCGGCAGCGTATCGAGGGGCGCGATTGTCCGAGTTGTGGAGCAGAGCTTGAGCTTGGTAATTCAGCCCTTTTCTTCGTGGTCAATGGTTTGATGTTTGGTGGGCTTATGATGCTGCTGGGCTATTGGGGCCTTCGGCGTGAATGATTAAAGGTGATAATTGTAGCACCACTTTGCTGGCTGATAGCTCCCGTGATTGTTCAAATTGGCGGACGATGGCGGGTATGCTCCGAGCGATTGCGCGATAGTCTCAGTGCACGAAGATGGTCGCGAGCAGCCTGTATAAGCGCTTGGATTTTTGGCGGCGCTGCGACTATGACTATCATCAGCTTCGCCGTGCATTATCGAAAGCTGATGTCTAACATCGCTGATTCTGTAATGGCCGTCGACAGCGATGCGGCTGCGGACTTTACGTTCGGTATGAAATTTTACGTTTTCGGAGGTGCTGTTGTTGCGTTTGCTGCGCTCGCTGTTATGATGGTCGCCCGCTGGAATACCAAGAAATTAAGGGGCCTTGACGAAGAGCTTTTGTAATTGATTATTGATGATTGACAGCGTTTAGGGGATAGCGTATAGGGGATAGAGTTTTTGAAAGGTATGGTCATTTCATATTGAAAGGGCAGAAAGATGTGTGAGACGTGTGGATGTACGCCGTGCAGTCAGTGCGGCAGGCCGATTGAGAATGGCCTTTGCACCGGTTGTGGAAAGGTGCCGGATGAGTGCACCTGTGAGCCGGAGAGTATGTAGAGAAACGTCCGGCCAAGGGCAAAAGTGAAAAACTGGAATGAAAGGGCAAGAGAATGGCTGTTAAACGGGTTGCAGTTGTTTGTGTTGATGTTGAGGATAAGCCGGGGAGCTTGCAGCAGCTTTTGGGTAAGGCTGCTTCGGCGAATGTGGATTTTCTGAGTATTACGGCTTTTTCGGCAGGCGGAGGTCGCGGGCGAGTGTATTTAAGCGCTAAGGACCCTGCGGCTCTTAAGGGCTGTGCGCAAGAAGCGGGCATTGAGATGGCGGAAACGGCTGGGTTTCTCGTCAGCGGTGCGGACAAAGTGGGTGTGGCGGCGCAGGACCTAAAGGGCCTTGCAGATGCGGGCATAAACGGCGTCGCCGGTGCCGCGATGGTTTTCGACGGGCAGTACCAGATGCTGATTGTGGTAAATGCGGCTGACGGCGAGGCTGCGGCAAAGGCATTGGGAGCATAGCATAGCTCGTATTGCGTGTTGCGTCGTGCATATTGCGTTTGGCAAGTGGGCGGGCGATAGGTGACTATCTACAGCTTGCTCTGCGTTTCTTGAGTCTGCTCGATAGCTAATATCCGTATAATGTGGTGAAGGCCGATAGGGAAGTTAGAGTGGGTGAGCTTAAGAAACAACTCGGTTTGCTTGACGTGTTCTGTATTGCATCCGGAGCAATGATTAGTTCTGGATTATTTATCTTGCCTGCTCTGGCATATAAGAAAACCGGACCTGCTGTGGTCTTCTCTTACATCTTAGCCGGCATTTTGGTCTTACCATCTCTGCTTGCTAAAGCGGAGTTGGCTACTGCTATGCCCAGGGCAGGGGGAGTATATTTTTTCATTGAGAGAAGTATGGGGACCCCCATAGGTACCATAGGGGGATTTGCCAGCTGGTTCTCCTTGAGTTTTAAAGGTGCCTTTGCCCTGCTTGGTTTGGGCATAATTGCTACGCTGGTTAACCCCGGTATTACAGAGATGCAAGTAAAACTTATCGCTGTGGGATGCTGCCTTTTCTTTATGTTTGTTAATATCATCGGCGTCAAACACACCGGCAGATTTCAGGTAGCATTGGTACTTTCACTCATCGCTATACTCCTGCTATATGTCCTTCGCGGATTTCAATTCGTTCAACCGCAGAGATATACCCCCTTTATGCCTTTTGGTTTGGGTTCGGTCTTTGCCACTGCAGGTCTTATTTTTGTTTCATTCGGGGGTTTAACAAAAATAAGTTGTGTTGCGGAAGAGGTAAAAAATCCAACACGGAATATCCCCTTGGGAATGCTTCTTGCTTTTACCATTGTGATGGCTCTTTATGCCGCAGTTGTTTTCGTAACAGTGGGAGTGCTCGATTCTACAGAACTTTCACATTCTCTTATCCCGATTTCGCTTGGTGCCCGTACTTTCATGGGGAATTCAGGAGGCCTGATTCTGGCTGTGGCTGCCCTTTTGGCCTTTGTCTCCACAGCCAATGCCGGTATTCTAACCGCCTCTCGGTGTTCTATGGCAATGAGCCGGGATTACCTCTTACCAAGATTCTTTCGGAGAGTAAATGCCAGAACTAAGACCCCTCATTTTTCTATAATCTTTACCACTGCCTTTATGATTATAGTTATCTTATTCCTGAGTCTGGAGGATTTGGTCAAGACAGCATCTACTTTAAAAATCCTGTTGTTTCTATTTGTGAATCTATCCCTTATTGTTATGCGAGAAAGCAAGATACAGAGTTATCGACCGAAATTTCGTTCGCCCCTCTATCCCTGGATTCAGATATTAGGAATCGCCGGATACGGATTTCTTATTTTTGAAATGGGAACAATCCCTCTTTCGATAACCGCAATTTTCATCGCCTGTGCCTTGGCTTGGTATCTGATTTACGCAAGAAACAGGGTAGACCGCCGCGCAGCACTCGTGCATGTTATTGAAAGAGTTACCGACAGGGAACTGGTCGATGCTACTTTGCCCGATGAGTTAAGAGATATTATCAGAGAGCGAGATGAGATTGTTGAAGATAGGTTCGATCAACTTATAAGGGAATGTGAAATCTTGGATGTAGAGGGGAGAAAATCGGCCGAGGAGGTCTTCCGCCGGGTCTCTAAAATACTGGAAAAGAAACTGGGCATAAATGAATATGTACTTTTTGAGCAATTCCTCCATCGCGAAGCAGAAGGAGGCACAGTTATCCAGCCGGGCTTTGCAATACCGCACATAGTAGTCGAAGGCGAGAACAAATTCGAAATTTTGCTTGTCCGGGCCTGTGATGGTATTGACTTCGCGCACGCTCCCGACCTGGTCAAGATAATGTTCGTTTTGGCAGGCAGCAAAGATGAACGCAATTATCACCTGCGCGCCTTGATGGCCATAGCTCAGATTGCTCAGGAAAAGGACTTCGAGCAGCGATGGCTCTCGGCCAGAGACACAGAGGCTATAAGAAACTTGATTCTTCTGTCAACAAGAAAAAGGGAGGGTGATTCGTATTGAATATATCAAGAAGTAATGACAGATTCGGATTCAAGGGCCGAGATTCTACGCCGTGCTGAGATGACCGGAAAGAATGGCGAATTTCGAACGACGAAAGGCAGGTCTGCGTTAATCTTTTTTCAGCTCCCTTACGTGCCTCATTAGCTCGGTAAGCCGCCATTCGAGCGATGAAAGTATCCAGAACTCGAAATGATTTATACGCATCTGGCAGTGTATTAGATAGATGATTTTTGCCGAAAGTGTTATCGTTGCCAACTCAATCATCAAGACTCGCCATTTTTCGCCGCCGACTATTGAGAGGACTACGGAGACTGTAATTACGGCAATAAATATGGCGTTAATAAGCTTTGTGCGAAATATTGGCACGCCGCCGATTTTGCCGATGATGGCTCTGACGCGTTCCTTTTCCTGCTGGAAGTGCTACAGCTCCTCTTTTAGGTCTTTGAGTTCGTCGTGTATACTTTCATACTCTTTTTCCATAACCGGGCCCTCATGCTAAAAACCATTAAATTCATTTTTTCTTTTTTTGTTTTATGTGAACATAGAATAGCGGCTGTTTAGTAATACTGCAAGTGGCAGGAACAGCTAATCTGAATACCGATAAGGTAACTGCAGAGAGGGTTGACATTTGGAGCGGCTGAATCTATTATTGCCGGCAAAGGGATTTTCTTTTGGGAGCAAATAAAATGGCCAAAGCAGAAAAAAGTTGGGAGAAGCGGCTTGGCGGCGAGCCGGATGAGCTTATGGTTGATTTTGTAGAGTCGCTGTCTGTCGATAAGCGTCTTTACAAGTATGATATTGTCGGGTCAATTGCCCATGCCCAGATGCTCGCTGACCAGAAACTTATAACCAAAGCTGAGTTCAAGCAAATCAAGGATGGGCTTATCGAAATATCACAGGAAATCGCGGAAGGGCGGTTCAAGTTCGATAAGACATACGAAGATATCCATATGGCTATAGAGGCGGCACTGGTGGCTAAAATCGGCGAGGCCGGTAAGAAACTTCACACCGGCAGAAGCCGCAACGACCAGGTTGCTACCGACGTTCGGCTTTGGATGCGGGATGAGATAGAGGTATTGCAGGCCAAAATAACGCAGCTTCAGAAGGCGTTTGTCAAATTGGCGGACAAATATTCGGAAGATGTGATGCCCGCTTATACACATCTTCAGCGTGCGCAGCCCGTAGTGATTGCGGTGTATCTGTTAAGTTTTGTGGAACAAATCGAGCGTGACTTTATCCGCCTTAAGAACTGTAGTGCACTGGTTAATATCTCACCGTTGGGCAGTGGTGCGGTGGCGGGCTCGACATTGCTGTTAGATAGAAAGAGCACGGCAAAGCAACTGGGTTTTAGCGATATCAGCTATAATGCGATTGACGCAGTCAGCGACAGAGACTTCTGTGCAGAGTTCATTTTTGATTGTGCGCTTATTGTGACGCATTTGTCGCGCCTGGCCGAGGATTGCATAATTTATTCGTCGAGCGAATTCGGCTTTGTGCGGATTGATGACAGTTATTGTACGTCGTCGAGTATGATGCCACAGAAACGAAATCCCGATGTGCTCGAACTGATTCGCGCGAAAACCGGCTCAATGTACGGCTCATTGATGGCTATGCTAACGATTCTAAAAGGCCAGCCATCCGGTTATAATCGTGACTTGCAGGAAGACAAGATTCATATCTTTGCTGCAAGCGACACAGTCAAGGCTTGTTTGGATATGACGCGAGCGCTTGTCTTGCACACGAAGTTTGATACGAAGAAGATTTCAACTGGTTTGGAAGAGGGTTTTTTGGATGCCACAGCTTTGGCTGAGTATCTGGTTCGAAAGGGCATCGCCTTCCGTGAAGCTCACGGCATCGTAGGAACATTGGTTGCTTACTGTGAGCAGCAAAATAAGAAGTTAGCTGAACTTAGCTTGGATGATTTCAAGCGGCATTGCTCCTCGATTGAGACAGATGTGCATGAGAACCTCGGGGCGGCAAACGTTGTGAGCAAATATGTCACCGAAGGGGCGGCCGGATTTGGGCAGGCAAAAGAGCAAATCGCATATTGGAACAAACAATTGGCGCAGCGATGAGTATGTGTGAGGATGAAATAACCGAGTGGTTTGCCCGCCAGAGTAATTTAGAGGGAGCTGATTTTCCCATTGGCATCGGCGACGATATGGCCCAAATTCGGTTGGGCAAAGATGAACCGGTTCTTATCACCACCGATATGCTTCTGGACGGCGTGCATTTTGACCTTGAGAAAGCGACTCTGAAGCAAGTCGGCTATAAAGCGATCGCGGTCAGCCTCAGCGATTGTGCGGCCATGGCGACGGTACCTGTTGCTGCGGTTGTCAGCGTTGCACTGCCAAAAGGCTTCGGCGAGGAAGAATTGAAGCAGCTTCATTCCGGGATTACTGTTGCGGCCGAGAGATTTAGCTGTGCACTTGTGGGCGGCGATATCACCAGATGGAATAACGAAGGGCTATTTGCAATAAGTGTTGCCATTCTTAGTAGGAGGGCAAGCTGTGAGCCAATCAAGCGCTCAGGTGCGAAGGTAGGTGATAGCGTCTGTGTGACCGGCTCACTGGGCGGCGCAGTTGCTGGAAAACATCTGGAGTTTGAGCCGAGGGTTAAGGAGGCGATAAAAATCGCTCAACTGGTAACGGTAAATTCAATGATTGATATTAGCGACGGGCTCAGCAGCGACTTGAACCGAATCTGTCGCCAGAGTGGGGTCGGGGCCCTTGTGGATGCAGAGCGAATTCCGATATCAGAGGAAGCTAAAAAAAGTGAGAACCCGCTGAATTCAGCGCTGAACGACGGGGAAGATTTTGAATTGCTTTTTACGCTCTCTGAAAAGGACTGTCAGAGCTTGCTGAAAGAGTGGCGCGGGCCACCAGCCATTACACGAATCGGCACCATTACCGACACCGGGAAGATGCAGATAAGAATGCCCGACGGCCAAATTGAGGATTTGAAACCAGCCGGATACGACCATTTGAAAGACCAGTAATTTGTCTTGGCCTGATTGTGAATTTAGAAATTACATCAAAGTCACCCGAACAGACGATTGAACTTGGGCGCAAAATAGGTCTGCAGCTAAGAGGTGGTGAGATTGTGGCTGTTTGTGGCCTGTTGGGCAGTGGCAAGACGCATTTAATCAAAGGAATCGTAGAAGGCGCTGGCGCAAAAGATAGCAAGGACGTTACCAGCCCCACGTTCGTTATAGTAAAGGAATATGTGGGGCGATTGGACATTTATCATATAGATGCCTATCGACTGGATTCTATCGGCGAGTTTGAAATGCTCGGCTTTGACGATTTCTGTTACCCACAGTCGGTGGCTCTGATTGAGTGGGCCGATAAAATCGAATCCGCCCTGAAGTCTATAGATTATGTTCGGGTAGAACTTTTTCACGCAGGAGAAACTACGAGGAAGATACGCATTGAAAATACGCCCGAATATATGACGATAGCCGATAGTTCGTAGCAGAGAGCAAATACTCACCTCCCAATGATGCGGGAGCGTTGAGCTAATAAGACACATCCTATATTCTCACGCCTGAAAAATTTGGCAGTGCCACATTTGTTTCTTATATTTTTGTTGGACGCTTCCATGGGCCTTTGTATGTGGCCGCACGAAGTGTTTCTCGGACGTGCTGCTTGAAGCTTCATCCCGGATCGAGTGTCCAAGGCAATTTTTGAAGTATTTTATAACTGTTTTTCAGATTACCTTTTGTTGGGAGGTTTGCAACTCAAAGAAAAGTGTTCGGCAAGTTAAGTCCTGTCTTGATTGGGACGATAGCTTGAAATGAGGAAAGTACCATTGTTAGAGATTTGTGAATTTTTTATTGAAAAGAAAAGAGGAGAATAAAGATGAGAGCTAAAAGTGGTTTTACATTGGTGGAAATTCTGATTGTAGTGGTCATCCTTGGCATCTTGGCAGCTATTGTAATTCCTCAGTTTACTGAGGCAAGCACCGAGGCCAAAGAATCGAGGCTGGTCAGTGACCTGCAGATGATGCGTTCGCAGATTGAGCTGTATAAGATTCAGCACAATGACAGGCTGCCGGGTTCGGAAACTGTTGCTGGACCAATGGGTAGCGATGGTGATGCTACATTTGAGCAGTGTATGACCGGCTATACGGACCAGTGGGGCAATGTTCAACCTGCACCCGGTGCCGGCATATATGGACCGTATATGCAGAAGCTTCCGACGAATCCATTCAACGACCCGCTGCCTTTAAGTGCGGTTTCGTTCAATGCTACTGTTGGGCCTACCAACCCCGGCGCTGATGGTGCTGGTTGGAACCTTGACCCTGCCAACGGTCTGTTCCAGGCTGATGATGCTCAGCTATCCAGCGATGGTGTCCTCTATCATTCGGAGCTGTAAGGTCTGCGATAATTGTGGGCCCACTGGGCCGAGAAGAAAAAAACGCCGGTTGTTAAGGCGAGGTAACAGATAAATGAAGGCTGACCAGGCTCGGCGGATAGCCGGAGCCGGTCAGCCTTTTTGAAAAACCGGGGGAGAGTATGGGAGAGAGGACTCGTTTATTGTATGTTGACGTCGTGGTCATTATGGTTGCATTAACCATAATCGGCACTACAACCGTTCCAAAGTTTACCAAAGCCAGTACCGAATCAAAGGTTTCAGACCTAATTGAAGGGCTTGAAACCATGCGGGTTCAGCTTGATTTATACCGGGCCCAGCACAATGATTCTTTTCCTCCTTCTGATTCATTCGAAAGTTTTGAAACGGCTATGACAAAGAAAGTCGGAAAGTACGGTCCGTATGTTAAGAAGATTCCAGTTAATCCTTTTAACCGTCTTAATACTGTTCGTTTCGACGGCGAGCCGGCAGGAGCCGGCAAGGCCGGCTGGAGACTTAACACTGAGACCGGTCTGTTCCAGGCCGACGATAGTCCTGTATATGTGGGTTTGTGACTTATGCGGTTTTCGAAAAAGTTAATGACCGGCTGTACGGTCAACCTAAAAGACGGCAGGTCAGCCCTTATTGATTGATTATTGATTAGTGGAAGCTCAAATGGGGAGCAATCGGAAAAATCAAGGTGGATTTTCCCTGGCTGAGGCGATGATGGCAACAGTGGTATTGGGTATTGCTGCAGCCGGTGTGTTGTTGCCGTTTACGAGCGGTGCGCAGATGCGGGCTGAAGGTGCGCATCGGACGTTGGCGGCCAAATTGGCGGGCGATTTGATGGAGTGGTTCATCAATACTCCGTTCGAGGATATTGTGGCCGGCGGGGGAGGATATGTCGACGAGCCGCAGGGGCAAATTAGAGACGTGAGTGGCGCGTTGTTTAGTGACAGTGACCCAGCATATGCGAATTTCAGCAGAGGTGCAAACTATGCATATGATGCAAGCCAGCCGTTTTTC
>CAZOUM010000043.1:0-26026 GCA_964582985.1 uncultured Pirellulales bacterium
CTCGATGCTGGATTTTAATTCGAAATGAACGGTTTCGAGGTTCTGCATACAGACAGGGGCTGCGGGGCGCGGCGAGGCGTTCTGACCACATCGCGCGGCAAGGTTGAGACACCGGCATTTTGTCCGGTCGGCACAGCCGGCGCGGTGAAGGGAATTAGTCCACGGCAGTTGGAAGAGACCGGTGCCGAGATTATCCTGGCCAATATCTATCACTTGCTGCTGCGTCCGGGTGTCGACGCTGTAGAAAAACTTGGCGGTCTGCATAAATTTATGGCCTGGGACAAACCTATATTGACCGACAGCGGCGGGTATCAAATCTTTTCCTTGGGCTGGAATCTAAAGCGCAGTAAAGCCAGGCCGGGGGCGCCGCCCTTGAGCAAGGTCGACGATGAGGGCGTCGAATTCGTCAGCCATATCGACGGCGCGAAAATATATTTGAATGCCGAACTTGCCACCGAAATACAAAATCGACTGGGTGCCGATATAATAATGTGCTTTGACCAATGTACGCCTTTTCCCTGTGAGGATTCGCAGTTAAAAAAAGCTGTGGAGCGAACTATCAACTGGGCGAAGCGCAGTAAGAAAGCGCACGGTAACTCCGGTCAGCTTTTGTTCGGGATTGTTCAGGGCGGAACGGACCTCGATCTGCGGAGTCACTGTGCCTCAGAACTTATCAAGTTAGATTTCGACGGGTACGCCATCGGCGGCCTTAGCGTAGGTGAACAGCGCGATGATATGATAAGAACGGTTGCTCACACGGCCGGGCTTTTGCCGGAGGACAAGCCTCGATATCTGATGGGAGTTGGTATGCCAGCGGATATAATAGAAGCTGTGAGGGCCGGGATTGATATGTTCGACTGCGTTTTGCCGACGCGCAACGGACGAAACGCTTATGCTTTTACCGATAACGGGCCTGTGCGGATGCGGAACAATGCTCATATAAACGACACCAGGCCAATTGAGGCCGGTTGTGACTGTTACTGCTGTAAGAATTTCAGCAGGGGCACGCTCAGGCATTTCTTCAATGTCGGGGAGATGCTTGGGCCGATGTTAGTGTCGCTGCATAATCTCAGGTTTTACCAAAGACTTATGGCGAACATAAGACAAGCCATTGAAAAAAACGAATTTGCCACCTTAGGCACGACGGACTAAAATCTCAGCTAACGATTGAGTTAACCTGCCTCAATTAGCGACAGATAATTGAGGTCATGGTTAGAAAAAAATGTTTTTCCGGTATTCTAACATCATCCCCAAAGTTTCTATTTACATTGTTATTTATGAAGAAATACATGTAACCAGGTCTCATAGCCGTTAGGATGCTTTTCAGTAATATGCTGCGGATTTTTGAATCCTGCTTTTTCAATTTGGGTGATCCACCAATTTGGCTCTTTGACTGTTAAATGAAGAGGTTGTCCAATAATTTTGGGACCAAAATCATCAGGCAGCAATGCTATAGAGAGATAACAAAATATTTTTGTGCAACGGTAAAAATTATCTAATACCAACCCAACTTTTTCTGTTGGAATATGCTCAAGAACATCACTACAAATTATTGCGTCGTATTCTTTATTAAAATCTTCTGCATTCCACAGCACTCCAACAGTTAGAATATCATTTTTTATTTTATCAAAAAAGGGGTCTAAGCAATTTTCCGCAATATCAAAGCCATGAACAGAAAATTCATTACCGCATTCTTCTATCAAAGCGCGCATAAATTTTCCTGTTCCGCAGCCGGCATCAAGAACGGTCTTTACTTTGCATTTTCTAAGGAAATCTATTATTTTCAAATTTTTTATTGCTCTTTCACCGGGAGAAAACAAACGGTATTCATCGCATTTCCAAATAGTCGTGTATTTCTCTTTTTCGGATTTGTGTAAAGATTCAGTCATAAATTCTCAACATTGTTATTATAAAATATACAGCTAACGCGGGCGAACGGTGGCGCCGCATCAGCAGCGTCCGTGCGCAGCGGGTTCTATTATGGTCGGGATTGTCGGTAAAGGCAAGGAGAAAAGTAAAAATTGGTGAGTGGTGAGTGGCGATTGGTTAAATCGGGATGCTCGATGCTGGATTCTCGATGCTGGATGCTGGGCAAATAGCGTATGGCGGATAGAAGGGAGAATTAAAAGTCAAAATGTAAAGTGCAAAACTACAGAGCAAAAGGCAAAAATCGGGTGACAAGAGCCAAAGGTGAATTATATGCGAGGGCCATATCCTTCGACTCCGCTTCGCTCCGCTCAGGATGACAATGGGGTGGTGGGCACGGCCCAGCCTACAATCTTATCGTTTTGTCAAGGGACGCAGGCTTGACAGCGAGAAGGTGGGGTAAACCCCACCCTACTATATCATAGCATTGGCAGGACAACTTTCAACGTAGATTTCGCAAATAAGCGGCTTAAAGGGTCTAACAAAACGAGGTTCTGGTTGTTGAAAGGACGAGATTGCCAGGCGAGGCTGCGGTTGGCTCGCAATGACAGGCTTTTTGTCAGAGTCGCCTGGTAACATTCCATAACATTCGGATATATGGGAAATCCGGCTTGATAATTGATAACTGATAGTTTAACATCTTAGCCAAACGTGTGGTGAGTCATTACCAGTAATTGACTACGAAAGGAAAATGCAAATGAACAATATATGGATTTTGGCCCAGGCGCCGGGTGAAGAAACATCCGGTGGCATTGATTCGGAACTGGCCGATGAGACCGCGGCCCAGACAAAGCAGGAAGTGTCGGATTCCAATACACCTCCAGGCAAAGGCCGGGGACGAGGTTTTTTTGGTCCTTATGGAAACTTTATTTTTCTTGCTTTGATGTTCGTAATGTTTTACCTCATCCTTTTCAGGGGGCCTCGCAAAAAACAACAAAAGCACAGACAAATGGTGCAGACGCTGCAAAAAAATGACAGGGTCCGGACAATAGGCGGGATTATCGGAGTCGTTGTCGATGTCAAGGGCGATGAGATTACGTTAAAGGTGGACGAGTCAAATAACACGAAAATAAAGGTTATCTCTTCAGCCGTAGGGAAAAATTTGTCGAAAGATAAATAGTCTATATTTGATAGGCCGGAAACTGTCAATGACAGACAGCGAAGGAAGTAGTTATGGATAAAAATCTGACGGTGAAATCTGTTGTTATTATTGTTCTGGTAGCTGTAGCAGCGTTGACTTTATATCCGCCGACGAAGACCTTAAAGAGCGGCATAGACCTGGCGGGCGGAACAAGCCTTATTTACGAGATTGACACTCACGGGCTCGAGCCGGAGGACATTAGAGGTCTGTCCGCAAAAATGATAACAGTCTTGCGGAGGCGAATAGACCCGACGAATGTTCGAAACCTTATATGGCGGTCGCATGGCAGCACACGCTTCGAAATACAAATGCCGCTGGCAAGTGCAGAGGCGCTCGAAAAACGGCGGAACTACAACAAGGCCAAGGATGAGCTATTGAAGGAAAACATCAACCGACCGAGTATTTTACGTTCTCTTAAGAAACCGATAGAAGAGCGGACCGCAGATTTCAACGACTTCGCCAGAGGTGAGCCTAACAGGTTGGCCATCCTTGAGGACCTTGCCAAGGCTTACGATGAGCGCAAAGAGCTCAGAGACAAAAGAGATAGTCTCAAAATAGAACTTAAGAGTTCCCAAGACAAAATGTCCACGGCGGGACTTGACCTCGAGCAAATACAGCAGAAGCTCGGCGAATGGACGGCATTGGACGTGAACGACCAGCAGCTTACAGAATCGCTGAAGGAGTTTCTCGGTTCGGAGGATAATCTCGAGCTGCTGACGGGACACGTGAAGATGTATGCACAGCGGGAGGAAGTTCGCGAGCAGCTAACGAACGCCGAGACCGGGAAGAACGTGCAATACAATAATGCGCAAAAGGAGCTGGACAAATTAAACCTTAGCGAAGACCAGATAGACCTGGTGCTGACGATGTCGCCCAAGTCGGCCAGAAGGAGCCGGACAATTAAGGAGCTAAAGCTCCAGTTTGCCGACCGGGCGGATAAGATTGACAAAGTGGTAGAGGCGTTTGGTAAGTACCGGAAGTTCCAGGGCAGGCTGGACGACCCAAAGGACCTGCGCCGAATGCTAAAAGGTGCGGGAGTACTGGAGTTTAGAGTTCTGCCGACGTTGGGACATCCGGACATAGATAATGACGAGATGAACAGCTATGTTGAGATGCTCAAAGAGAAAGGACCTAAATACGCCTCCACCAAGGAATATGTATGGTGTGAAATAGAAAATATTGAGGAATGGATATATCGACGACAAGGGCGCCTTTATTACAGGGTAATGGACGCCCAAGACCGTCCTCCTTTTATCGCACAATTTGGCGACAAGTGGTACGTTCTGGCGGGCAACAAGCGAAATGAGAGCTTATTGCACACGGCCGGCGAACAAAGAACCTGGAAGCTGGAAAGAGCCTATCGCACGCAAGACGGTATGGGCCGAAGAGCCATAGGCTTTTTGCTTGATGAGAGAGGAGAGAAGCGGTTCTACAGGCTGACAAAAGATAATCTGCAAAAGCCATTATGTATAGTGCTTGACGCTCTGGCTATATCGGCTCCAAATATCCAAGATGCTATAGGCAGACGCGGGATAATAAGCGGCAGTTTTAGTGAGGCGGAGCAGCAGGATATGGTCGACAAGCTTAACGCCGGCTCGCTGCCTGCCAGGCTGATAGAAGAGCCCATCTCTGAAAGGACAATCGGGCCATCGATTGGCACTGATAATCGTAACAAAGGCGTCAGGGCCGGCTTTGTGGGCCTGGCCGTGGTGGTGTTCTGCATGCTTGTCTACTATATGCTTGCCGGGGGCATTGCTGATGTGGCGCTGCTTATGAACATTCTGTTTGTTCTGGCAATGATGGCGCTGCTGAGAGCAACTTTCACGTTGCCCGGCATTGCCGGTATCATACTGACCATTGGTATGAGCGTTGACGCGAACGTTCTTATTTTTGAAAGGGTCCGTGAGGAACAGCAGAAGGGCTCATCTCTTAGAATCGCAGTAAGAAACGGTTATCAAAGGGCCTTCAGGACTATTTTCGATGCGAACCTGACTACATTCATTACTGCTGCCATTCTTTTCTGGATTGCTTCGGAAGAGATAAAGGGTTTTGCTATTGTGCTTATGCTCGGTATCGCATCGAGTATGTTCACGGCGCTTTTTGTAACGCGAGTGATTTTCGATTATTTGTTGGCAAGGAGGATTATCAAGGAGCATTTGTTAATGCTTTCCCTGATACACAAGCCAAATATAAACTGGATGGGCTCACGGCCCATCTTCTTCTGCATCTCCGGTCTGCTCATAGCCGCGGGGCTTCTTGTCTTTTTTACGAGAAAGGATAAATACGACATTGAATTTACCGGCGGAACCGCTGCTGTTATCAATCTAAAAGACGGCATTGACCTGAGCAGGCAGGATGTGGTCGACAGAATCCGCGAAATTGGAAGTAGTACAGACAATGCTGCTCTTGCAACGGTTAGAGTTTACAGCGTAGGAAAACCATATAAGCAAGACTTCTACAAGCAGTATGAAATCAACACCACCGAAACAAATAAAACTGTCACGACGGTGACTTTCGGCCAAGGTGAGCCGCCGACAGTTGAAGGCGCAATATCGGTAATCAAAAAGACCGCAGACAAGGTTGGTGCTAAACTAAACAATCTTATAGTGACACAGCACAGCAGCCCTGCAGGATTCGTCGTAACAACGAGCGAGATGAATAAATCTGTGGTAAGTGAGGTGCTTTCCACAGCTTTTCCAGATGCTGAGGTTTCTGAGCCGGAAATTGAGAGGACGGTCGATGATGCGATACTGGCAGCCTTTGGTGATAATCTGGAACTTCAACTGGATCTTCGGCCGGAAATCGTTGCGCAGGAAAAAATAGCTGAAGAGCTTGCGGACTATCCTGAGCTTGCCGGTTTTCTCGGTGGCATCAAAATCATATGCAAAATCGAAAGAACTGCTACGGGTGAGGAAATCGAGCGGAGGTTCAAAGATTTGCGGTTTAAACCGGATATGCAAAACCTCAACTGGTCTTATGATTATGAAATCTTCGGTGCGGGTCTGACGTCGCTGGAGCCGAACGTGCCGGTGGAATCGTTTGTTTATGTTAGCGCCGAGCCGGAGGCGGGCATCCGGGAACTGACCGAGGATGAGTGGACAGGATTTGTAGAAAACGAGACGGCTAAAGTGCTGGCTGCAGGCCAACTGGAGACATCGCTGCCGCGGGTGACGCAGATAGACCCATCCGTTGGCGCAGAGCAAAAGACACGCGCGCTGATTGCCATTATCTTGTCGCTGTTTGCAATCATAGGGTATATCTGGCTGAGGTTCGGAGACTTCCGCTACGGTATCGCTGCGATTATAGCGCTGGTACACGATGTTTGCATCACGCTTGGCGCCGTTACCGCTTGCACCTATATCGCCTCGACCACAATCGGCGAAAAACTTCTGATTGGAGATTTCAAAATCAATCTGGCGATGATAGCCGCCTTCCTGACGCTAATCGGATATTCGCTTAACGATACAATTGTTGTTTTCGACCGCATCCGAGAGAATCGGCGCAAGGACCAGCTCAACCCGCGGATAATTACAAACAGTATCAACCAGACTATTTCCAGGACGCTGTTGACGTCTTTTACAACTTTTATAGTTGTGCTGATAATGTATATCTTCGGCGGACAAGCTCTGAGGGGCTTTACATTCGCGATTGGCTTCGGGATTATCGTGGGGACCTACTCGTCAATTGCGATAGCGGCACCTGTACTTTTGCTTGGCGGCAAAGCCAAAGAGGCCGACAGGAAGTAGGGGCCGGTGAATAAGACTTACGCGTTCTTGAAACTAAGAGTATTATACGCTTTAAATTACAGCAGCGTTGCGGCTGCTTTGTCAATCAGCCAGGTGACCTTATCAAGAACAGGCCAAAGGACGTGAATAGGGTACTGCACTTCATCCGGCTCGCTGGTCAAAACCTCTTTTAAGATGTCGGCCTTTTCTTGACCAGAAACCAATACAACCAAACGTGAGGCAGCGCGCAAGACGGGATGGGTCAAGGTTATTCTATTGAGCTTCTCATCCAGAACATAAACGACACACGCCAGGTTGTGCGTATCAAACGGCGCATAGGAGTTTGGAAACAGCGAGCCCGTATGTCCCTCAGCACCCATACCGAGCATAATCAAGTCGAATTCGGGAAGTTGGTTTTCCTGCAGTCCAAAAACCTCTCGAATCGTCTCTTCATAGAACTGAGCGGCAGCATTCGAGTCGGCGTATTCGGTTGCAATCCGATGAATGTTTTCATCGGGGATAGCAACTTTTGTTAAGAACGTGTCCGCGGCGAGCTTATAGTTGCTCCATTGTGAATCCGCCGGGACGTATCGCTCGTCAACCCAGAATAATTGTATTTTGTCCCAGGGCAGAGATTTTGCCTGTGGCATTGAACCCAAGAGTTCAAAAAAACGCCTGGGCGTGTTGCCGCCTGATATCGCCACGCAAAAAGCATCCTTTGCTTTTATCGCTTTTTGCGCATCGGCAACAAAAAGCTCGACACATTGGAGTGCAAGACTTTCAGCGTCGCCTGCGACTTCAACATTTGCTTCGTAACTTGCAGAAGTTTCCATGCTTTCACCCCTTACTAATTGACCCGATGCGAACTATTATCATTATCCGCTTTTGAGGGCAATCATGCCAGAAAAAACTGCCGAACGGATAAAATTTTGTACAGTTTTCTAATTCTTGCTCATAAAAGCACTTAGAGAGTTGAGATTTGATATTTGAACTGGTCCGGCGGTGCAATATCGCCGCTTTCGGCACGATTGCCTTTGGCTCCGGCGAACACTATTTGCATCAACTCTGTGGTTTTGCAAAGATTCTGGCCTTGATATCTTCGAGAATCATATATAGTGACGGTACCAGAAACAGTGTTATTAAGGTGGCGAACATCACGCCGAATGCCAAGCTTATGGCCATTGGAATGAGAAAGCGCGCCTGCAAACTTCGTTCAAGAAGCATCGGGGCAAGGCCGAAAAAGGTTGTCAAAGTTGTCAGCATTATGGGCCTGAACCTTCGAGTTGCACAGTCGCGGACTACCTGGCTAAGTTCAATGCCGCTTTTGCGTTCGCGATTGATGAGGTCAATCATAATGAGTGAGTCGTTGACAACAACACCTGAAAGGGCGACTATTCCAAACAAAGAAAGAATGCTGAGGTTAAAGCCCATCAACAGATGTCCGAAGGTTGCACCGACGATTCCGAACGGTATTGCAGACATAACGATAGCCGGCTGTGCATAACTTCTAAACTGCACAGCGAGCAGGCCGTAGATTGCCAGCATTGCAATTGCGAAGTTTACTTTAAGGCTTCCGAGAGATTCGTTCCTTTCGCGCCGCTCTCCGGCAGGGCGGAATTGCAGGCCCGGATACTGTCGCTTCATACGAGTAAGGACTTGTGAATATAGTTCTCTGTTGATTTCGCCTGCGTTGGCGGCTGCTTCATCTACATCGGCGGAGACATTTACCACGCGTCTGCGGTCGACGCGACGAATGTTTGCGTAACCTTGCCCGTATTTAACATCAGCCAAAGTTCTGAAAGGTATTTCAGTGCCGTCCGGCAGTCTGATTCTCATATTCTCGACATCAGCGAGGCTCTT
The DNA here is from genome assembly GCA_964582985.1 of uncultured Pirellulales bacterium. Taxonomy (GTDB): domain Bacteria; phylum Planctomycetota; class Phycisphaerae; order Sedimentisphaerales; family Anaerobacaceae; genus CAZQYB01. The sequence goes on from CAZOUM010000043.1 coordinate 8,653, forward strand.
GCGTTCGCTTTCGGGGTAACGCACCATAACACGGATATCATCGCGTCCTCGCTGGATGCGTTGGGCTTCTTCCCCGTAAAAGCCCTGCCTGACTTGTCGGGCGAGGTCGGAAAGAGTCAATCCGAGTGTTCTTCCGGTGTCTTTGAGAGAGAGCTTTAGTTCGGTCTTGCCCGATTCGAAGCTGTCCGCGATGTCACTGACTCCGGCGTACTGACGCAGGATGGATTTCACCTCTTCGGCGGCTTGCAACAGAATGTCAAAGTCCTCGTGTGAAAGTTCGACGTTTATGGGTTCGCCCGCCGTCATAAACTCTGAGATGAATGTCAGTGACGATACTCCTGGTATCTCGCCGACAATCTCCCGCCAGCGGTTTTTCAACTCAATGCTTGAGACATCCCGTTTTTCGCCGCTGAGTAGTTCAACATTGACTTCGGCGAGGTGTGCTTCGGTTACGCCTGCAATTTCAGTGTGGCCCGGCCCCCGCTGTGCCATTGCCGGCTGTGCCCCGACCGTGGTTGCAATGTGCTTCATAAGCGAGGGTTTGTCTTTTCGCTTGCTATCATACTCTGCTATGACCTGGAGAGCTACCTGTTCGATGTCTTCCGCAATTTCTTTGGTCTGCTCGAAGGGAGTTCCCTGAGGCATTTTCAGAGCAGCAATCATGTTGTCGGCTTCAACGGCGTCGAAGAATATGAATTTAATGTAGCCGCCGGCTATGAATCCGATTGTGACGATAAATATGGCGAACGCGCAGGCCAGAGTTACATAACGCCATTTTACTGCTTTGGTTACACCGCGGGCGAAACGGCCGTTTACAAACCGCTCAAGTCTTCGTTCTGTAAAGCCGCTAAGTTTGCCGGTTAAAGCTGTAATAGGGTTCTTACCAAGAGAGCGTTTTGAAGAAAGATGAGCAGGGAGAATCAATAAGGCTTCGAGCAGTGAAATCGAAAGTACGCTTATCACCACTATTGGGAAAACGCGAAGGATTTTGCCCATTATGCCGCTGGTGTAGGCGAGCGGGAGGAATGCAAAAGCGGTGGTCAGGACGGCGAGTGTGACGGGCATTGCCATTTCTTTTACGCCTTTTATTGCGGCGGCGGTTGCGTCCATACCTTTCTGCCGATACGCAAATATATTTTCGCCAACGACAATCGCGTCGTCGACGACCAGGCCAAGACACATAATGAACGCGAAAAGCGACATCATATTGATGGAGACGTCAAAGATTGGTATGAGCCAGAAGGCGCCTAAGAAGGATATGAGGATGCCCAAGGTGGTCCAAAAAGCCAGTCGCAAATCAAGGAACAGCAAAAGACAGAGAAAGACGAGGATGAGGCCGATATAGCCGTTTTTCTTTAGAAGGTCCATTCGTGAGCGCAGGAAGAGTGAATCATCGTCCCACAAGGCGATTGAAACGCCCTCAGGTAACTCCCCTTTCTTTTCACTTATATATTTTTTGACGGTATCGGCCACATCGAGCGCGCTTTGTTCGCCTGTGCGGTACACCTTTACGAGGGCAGCTCTTTTGCCGTCGAATCTGGAATAAAGGTCGGTGTCTTCAAAGTCGTCTTTTACGTCGGCGATGTCGCCGAGTCTAACTTTTGTGCCGTCGTTTTTTGTCAGCACTATGATTTTTTCGAACTCCGGGCCGTAGTATTTTTGTCCTTTTGTTCGAACGAGGATTTCACCGCCGGGGGTTTTTACCGAACCTGCGGGGACATCAAGGGATGAGTGTCTCACCGCATTTGCAACCTGGTCGAAACTTAAGCCGTAGCGGCGGAGCGTTTGCTCCGATACCTCGATTGAAATTTCGTAAGGCCTTACACCTGCAATGCCGACCAGACTTATGTTGTTCATAGCGGTAAGGTCGTCACGGACGTGGTCGGCCAGTTTCTTTAGTGTCTTCTCGGAGACATCGCCGTAGATTACGATGGTGATTACTTTGTGACGGGTTGTCAGCTCGGAGATTACAGGTTTTTCAGTTTCCTGGGGGAAGGTTATAATCCTGTCAACTTCGGCCTTTATGTTGTCAAGGACTTCGGTTGGGTCGGCATATTCTTCAACTTCGACAATTGTTATTCCGGCCGCTTCTGAAGCTGTGCAGGTAATCCGTTTTATGCCGTCGACGGCCGCTATCGCTTCTTCGACGCGAAGCACGACACCTTCCTCGACATCGGTTGGGGAAGCGCCGCGATAAGGTACGGTGATTGTAATCATATCGAGGCTCATTTCGGGAAAGATTTCTTTCTTGATGGAAAAAACGGTGAGGAGCCCGGCGGCCATTATCAGAAACATCAGCAGGTTTGCCGCCACGTGATTGGAAGCAAACCACCCAAGCAGGCCTTTTCTTTGACTCGGCTCTTCCACCTATCTATCTCCCTGGCGTTGGTTGGGGCCTTGGACGTCCGGCAGGGCGTGTTGTGCCGGCTCGGCAGTTTCCGTCCTTACCCGCATAGCTTCCGTGACTGTGTCTAATGCGCTTATGGCGACAACGGCACCGTCTTCAAGGCCCGATATAACGTAGGCGTAATCCTTGTCGCGCCGGACAATTTCGAGTTCGATGATATGCAGCCGCTCGTTATTTACCACCCAGACCTGATTCTTATTGTGTAAAGCAAAACGTGGAACAGCGATGGCATTCGCGAGGGTTTTGCCTTTTATCAAGACCTCAACAAACATACCAGGCACCAGCGGAGGCCGACCATTGGCGCCTTTGAACGGCTCAAGTACTTCGACAACGACCGAAACCATTCGTGAGGTCCTGTCGACCTGTCCGGTAGTACGCATAACCCGTCCCTGCCAGACGTGCTCGCCGCCGGCAAATTTTGCGTGAACTTCGGCCTCTGAGCCGGCGCCGAGGTGATTGTGTCCGTTAATTGAGACCGGATTCGGGGGAATATTGAACCAGGCCAGCTCCCAGTCCTCCAGCGGAACCTCTATTTCAATTGCCTTAATGCTGTAAATTTTCCCAATTGGCTGGCCGGCGTTTACGTATTGGCCGAGGTCGACCGTTTCACTGACGACCATACCATCGAACGGCAGCGAAAGGCTCGTTCGTTCAAGCCTCAACTGGGCGGTGGCAAGTTGTGCTTCTGCGGACTGCAGTGCGGCGCTGGCCTGCTGAATGTGCGGCTGACGAAAGACAAGTGGCGAATTCGGTTCGACGTTTGGATGCAGCTCGTCCCAGTCCCGGCGGGCGAGGTCTGCTTCGGCGTACTCAATTTGGAGCCCGAGCCTGGCATCGGCGACAGCGGCCCTGGCCCCCTGCACGGCCAACTCGTAGTCGCGCGGGTCAATCTGCAATATTTGCTGCCCGGCGGGGATAAATCCTCCTGCCTTGAACGCGGGGCTGATGGAAACTACCTTGCCGGAGACTTCAGGGACCAAATCGACCTGGGCCTTTGGGCTGACAGTTCCGTAGCCGCGAACGACCATCTGAATATCCTGCGTGTGGAGCTGCTGGACCTTAACCAGCGGCGGCACAATTGGGTGCTCTTTTCGCCTGGGCGGTTTTCGTAGTTTGACAAAAGCGATGGCAATCAATATCCCCATAACTACAATTGCAAGCGGCAGTACCACCTTCAACATAGCCCCCGCTGTTCTGTTAAGTCTGCCGGCTGGTTTGTTAAACTTTCCTTTTGTTAAATTGCTTTGAGTCATTTTCCTGACACCATCTATTCTTAACTTTTGTCTTTTGATTCATCTTGATAATCCCAGTCACCGCCGAGAGCGAGGTATAGATTCACACGTGTGGTCCAAATCTGGTCCTTGAGGACGGTTAGCTCTTCTTCAGCCATTCTGCGCCGCCGCTGCGATTCGAGAACCATCAGGATTCCTGCCACGCCTTGCTGATATCGCTGGCTTGATAGCTGTTCTGCGGCTTTTGCTTCGCTGAAGCGCCGCTCGGCGTACCCAAGTTGCGTTTGCAGCATCTGCTCACTTGCCAAGCCATCTTCTACTTCCCGCATAGCGTTCAGCACGGTTCCGGCGTAGTCGGCTGCTAATTCTGCGTAGCGGGCTTTAGCTCCATCTATTTGCGCAAACAGTTGCCCTCCTTTGAACAGAGGTTGAGTAAGACGCATCACGGCTGAGTATGTCTCCGCAAAATGCTCCCAGATGTCCCGCCATCTGTCCGCGCTGCCACCGTAGCTTGCGGAAAGGGTCAAGTCGGGAAATAGTTGCGCTATGCTGACGCCAATTCGTTCGTTTGCTGCCAGCAGAGACAGCTCGGCGGCCTGCACATCCGGCCGGCGGTCCAGAAGTGCTGCGGGGACACCGATGGGGACAGGCTCGAGATTCGGCAAATCGGCTAATGTCTGCGGCAGGTACTCCGATTCACCGGGTCTTTGGCCGATGAGGACATCGAGTGCATGATGAGCTTTTGCGAGCTGCAGTTCAATGGCCGGCTCAAGCATTTTCGCCGCTTCTAAGTTCTCGCGCGCCAGGCGCACATCGACAGGGGCGACAAGTCCTCTGCGATATCGGCGTTCGACAATTCCAAGCGTGTCCTGGCGGCTTTGCGTATTTGCCTTAGCTATTGCGAGGCGGTTCTGGAGGGTGGCAATATCTATTCTGGCCTTGATTACGGTGGCGATTATGGAATTGACCAGAGTCTGCTCGGCGGCGTGGGCGGCGAGCATATCGGCCCAGGCTGCGCGCTCTGAACGTCTGAGTTTGCCAAACAAATCCAGTATATAGGCGACGGAAATCCCCTGTGACCAGGTTGTGCTCATAATGGTCAATCTTTGTGCGCCGCCGAAAGTAAAGGAGCGCTTGCTTCTGTCACGGTTAATGCTGTAGGATACATCGGGTAAGCGTCGTCCGCGAGTTTCGGCGAGGACTGCATGGGCCTGCAGCACTCTTGCTGCGGCTGCTTTGAGGTCGTAGTTGTTTTTTAGAGCCTGGCGCACCAGGCTGGTCGTGGTCAAGTCACCAAATCCTTCCCACCATCTGTCAATCGCCTCAAGGTCATTGGCATCCTGGTTATGGTCTCCGGCCCATACGTAGGCGTCGGAAGACTCGGCGGCGGTCGTCGGCCTCGAATATTTGGGGCCCACCATACAACCGGGAAGTACTACGACAGTGTATGCCAGAGACAACCAATAGATTAGAGTCGGGCTTATTTTCATTCGCTATTTTCCTTGACAAAGGCTCGAATTCCGGCGGCCGAAAACCTGACAACGTGGTTCACCGCCTCGGTCAGGTCCAACTTTGGCAATTGCGGATTATCGGTCTGCTCAAACATAGTTCTTGCGCAGACCATGTGCATTAATTGACCAACGATTGAAAGTATGACCAGCTGCGCCCTTGACTCATCCAGTCCCGGGCAGGTTCGGAGCAAAGCCTTCTGCAGTGCCGTCATAACAGGTATAATCATTTCTTCGTGGAAAAGATTCTGAGGCAGGTGCTGGTCAATCATTTCTCGTGCCATCAGTCTAATGAATGTGCAGCCGCTACTTTCACTGACCATTGGCTCGATGAAGGCGTTGGCGTATGATTTGAGCAGGTCTTCGAGCGTAGGCTGACCGTTCTTCTGGGCCATCACCCTTTTAATGCTCGCGATGCGCGTAGTGCGCATAAGGCCCAGATGCCGCCGCCAGACCTCCGCGTACAGTTTTTCTTTGCTGCCGAAGTAGTAGTTCACAGAAGCGATATTGCAGTCCGCGGCGGCCGCAATATCGCGAACACTCGCGCCCTCAAAACCCTGTTCACAGAACAGCTCTTCGGCAGCGTCCAATAATCGGTCGTGAACACTCCTGACAAAGTCACTATCAGTACTCTTATCGCTCGGAATGGTCATTTTTTAACCTCCTAAACAATCGTTTCATACGAAAGTTTAAAACATTTGTTTGAATTTGTCAAGTTTTTTCCCAGTTTTTTGGAAAATCTTGAAAAAAAAGCAACCTGTTCGAGCTAAGTGTTTACATATAAGGAGGTTATAACGAGAAATTGTGATGGGGCTCGTAAATGGGCAGCTTATTGAGCTAAATGGGCAAGTTGCTGGGATAGGCAGAGGATGGCTTTCGGCCTTGATAATAGGGTGGTTTGAGAGTCGAAGATAGCGGCCAGAAGAAATAGCAAACCTCTTAGAAAATTTGCGAAGGATTTGTCGGTTTGTGGGGGAATAGTATATGGAAAGGCAATTGCAATTGGGCAGACTACTGAAGAAAATGTGTTCATGGATATCGATTTTGAAGCATTGACCATAGTTAACGCTCAGAGGGGGGACAGGGAAGCTTGGCGTAATTTGTTTGAGTGGCATTTTGAGCCGGTCTATCGCTATTGCGTGAGGCTGGCTTGCGGACGACAGGATGTGGCTGAGGAGATTGCACAACAGGTGTTTGTAACTGCCGGGCGTCGGATAAACAAGTACAGGGCAAAGAAGGGGATGTTTCGTAGCTGGCTGCTTGGGATAGCGAAGAATCGCTTTATGAAACTTGCTTCTAAGGAGCGGAGGCGGAAGCGGTATGAGGCACGGGTGTCGACAGAAAGTTCCAAAGGGACAAAGGGTGGTTCGGAAGAAGTTTTTGTGTACGAGGCGCTTGCGAAGCTGCCGGGGCGGTACCGAAGGGTGTTGGAGGCGAAGTACCTGCAAGGGCTAACGGTGAATGAGATTGCGGAAAATCAGGGGAGTACGGCGAAGGCGACGGAGTCACTTCTGAGCCGAGCCAGAGAGAAGTTTGGAGAGGTTTATAAGAAAATGCAGGAAAGGCCGGTTTGATAAACGGGGGTTGGATTATGAATGAGTTTGATATAGACAAGTTGGTTGGTCAGAGTTTGAAGTCAGAAGCGGCCGGCGAGGATTTGCGGGCGCGAGTGCTGAAGGAATCGACAGCGGCTTTGATGCGGGGTAGAGTGGTGCGAAGGCGGCTGCGGATGGGCGGCTTGACGCTGGTAGTTTTGTTGGTGGCGGTTGGTGCGTTTATCTGTGGGCAGATTGTGGGTGCTGCTCAAAGTGACATTGATAAAGGTGTTGCCGGTGTGACGGATGACCAGGAGTGGACGAACGTGCCGAGGGAATTGGTGGCGTGGCTGGATGCTGGGAGGTTCTTCGAACAGTTGGGGATGGATGAGCGAGCGGAGCGTGCATATAAGAAGGCTGGTGAGTTGATTCCTCAGGAAGCGGCAGAGATTATACAGGCCGGGTTATATGGTGACAGAATTTATGCCGGGCTTTTGGCAAATCCGCAGGGCGTCAGGCGATGTCGAGAGGCGAGCGTTCAGGCGCGTTGCGGGATGGCTGAAGTTGGGCGCTCGAGTAAAACGGAAAACCTAAACAGAATATTAAGTAAGATTATTGGGCAGTATTTGGGAGGTTAGAATCATGAGCAGTGAGTTGAGGAAAACAAGCGTTTGCATTGGTTGTTTGTGTTTGATGCTGGCAGGATTGGCGAGTTCGGCGTGTGCCAAAGAGGGACAGAGCATTTTGGAGCGGGTGCAGGTGATCGAGGACCCCGAATTGGGAGAGCTGGTCCGAATAGCATTGGCGAACTTGCTGGAGACGAAAGAAGCGGCTCGGCTTTACCAGAGATGGCAGCGAACGAGCCAAACGAGCAGTAGGCAGAGGGAACTGCGTGAAGAGTACCAGAAAAAGTATGACGAAGCTATAACGCGAGAAGAAGCGAGAAAACCGCAGGTGGTTCGGGCTATAACAGAAACGTATGCTCAGATAAAATTGTTGGACACGCAGATTGAGCAGATAGAGAAGAAAATAGGCTTGGCAAAGACGACAGATGCCATTCGGTCGGAGCTGATTTTGGCGAGGGCGGAACTGGAGGCCAGACGTATGACGAAGCTGGCTGAACTCAGGGAGATTATGAGCATAGTGCCGAAGCACGCCTTTGGACGCAAACGTGTGGAGACGCTCGGTACCTGGTTGTCTTTTGACGTGATAGGTGATTTTGTTTATGTGTTCAATTACCTGCGGCCTTATCGAGAAGGACGGAGCTACTGGCAGAGCGAGCCGGTTGGGGTGATGTCTCGGAAGGCGGCGCTTGGGCATATAAAGGATTTGATGAAGGAGAAGTACCGTTTGCCGGTGCGGGTTGATATTTTCAGGAATGAATCGGGTATCAAACTCTCCGAAGAGCTTTATGAAAAGCTTGTGCAGGTTTTCAAGGACGCCAAGGTCGAGCTTGACGCGGAGGTGTATTTGGATGATGAGATACGTCACAAAGAGCAGGGGTCGGAGTATTTCGTACGAGAAGGGAAGATATATGACAGTGAGGATCGTATGAGACGGCAGCAGCGCCACACAGAAGAACTGCGAGTTTTTGACGAGATAAAGCACTTGGTGGGCTTGCCGAAGCGGCTGCCGAGGAAGTTTATTATAAAATATGACGCCGACAGCAAGGACTTGGCGTCCCGTATAGCAGACGCCATCAAGGCGAAGGCCAAGGAATTGGGTGTGGAGAGATTTGTTGAGATAGAGCAAGAAGAGACTGAGTTTGAGATACCGGAGGAAGAGGAAAAAGGGAGGCGGGTGTGACAAGCAGGCGGTAGTGAAGGTTGCATTCTTTGCCGGGCCAGATACTTCGGCTTCGCTTAGGATGACGCCCGTAGCGGGGTTTGGCCGAGGTCGTGAACAGCCTCGGCGAGGGGGACGAGGGTTTTAAGGCCGCGGCCGGAGATGTCTTCAGATACTCCGACAATAAAGCGGTTGCCGGGTGTAGCCTGCTTTAGGATTTCGGCGGCGAAGAAATATCACGGTGAGTTTGCAGTACTTAACTTTCCGGGCACTGACTACCGTTCAGCAGCGAGCAGCTTCAACAAGAAAAAGCCAATCAGACTTCCTGCGATGTAATATGGAAACTGACCCCAGACAAAACAAGTGCCTAAGATGGCCTTGCCGAGGAATGTGGCCCGAATTTTTTCAAGAAAGACCGGTTCCCAAAGCTGAAGGAATTCCAATAAGCAGGTCCCGGCCAGCACGGCGAGCGCAATTCTTAACGCGCATTTCCTTTTAGGCGCAAAGAGGAACACGAATAGACACCAAAACACAACGTAGAACACAGCAGACAGATAAAAATTGACCCATACTTTGGCTGGGCCGTTATAACAAGACCAGACCCAGAAGCTTAAAGGTGTGAGTATGCACAATGATAGTATGACGCCGAGACGGCGGGTGAAAAAACACCTGAGCAGGTTCAAATCCATAACTTCTTTTTTCCTTACTTGGGCTGATTGAGTGATAGTAACAAATCGGCCGTGAATTCGCAATGCCTTGAATTGGCCGTCTTTGACTAATTACGCCGGCAAAGCGGAGAATTCCTGGTTAATTTATGGGCCGTGGAGGATTAGTATAGACTGAAGCCGCGGGTAAACATTTAGGGTGGATTTTAATTCATTTGAAGTAGAAAGAAGATGTGTAAGACTTGTGGCTGTATGTCGGGCAAAAAGAAAAAAAAGGCCAAGACCAAAAAGAAAAAGAAAAAAGCAAAGAAGAAGAGATAGTGGGTCCCCGCCTTAGCTCGCCCCATTGCTTAGAGTGTCGTACCCTCTAATGGGATCGGCTTGCGGGCGGCGATAGTCTCAAGCAAACGCTAACCAGCTTGTCCTTCAACTGCTTTTAATTTCAGGTCAGGCTTGCCTGAGAGAAGGCAGTGTATTTCCATTTTGCTTGCCCATTTGTGAGAATCAGGCTGCCTGTGTACTGTACGCTTGCGTTTGATTCTTCTGGTTTTGTCGCTCTGTTTTTTCATTTACGTCCCACCTGCCAAAGTGAAACCTGGATTCGGCCATCCCTGGCCAAAGTCATAGCTGAGGTCGTCCTTCCAGTCCAAAATCTATCTTACAAGCTATTTATAGCTACGTCAAGAAAAAACTTTAGCTTCTCTTCTTATAAGAAATTTATGCTCAATTACGGATTTCCTGCGGGGCAAGGCGTGTTTTTTATTTTTCGGCCAAGCGGCGAAGTATGGTTAGCGGAAAATAGGCGGCTGTGGGGCTGTTGAAAAAGGTAAAATTGCTTAGTCGCCACACACCTCACAATAACACAAAGTACATTTTCAGGTCATTGCGAGCGATTCGAAGAATCATGTGGCAATCTCAAATCACTACTTTGGGACTTTTTCAACAGCCCCGCCATCCCTATTTTATTAGAAATTTTCGTTTCGAGATACGCTTCACGAGATACGAAATTTACCCTTGTGCAGGGCTCTTTGATAAGTTAATAGTTTTTTGGGGCAACAGGGTATCAGGGTAAAGGGCAAGCCTTGTATTCCACGAAGGAAGTCGGGCTAAACTTATTTGATTCAAACACCCCTGTATGACCTGAGATTAAACTCACTACAGACAGCCATTAATCCTGACCAGGTTTGCGCTTTTCCTTCAATTGTACTATCCTGGAGATTGATAAACATTAACGTTCTTCCGAAAGAGTCCTTTCTATACGCCCTGACATCATCTTTATCTTCTTTTCTTATCCTCCTGTAACCATGCAATCCTATAGTGCCCTTAATGTGCTTAAATGAGCTTATATCTATTGGTATAGCATCCCTCCTGAGCCTTCTATTTAATAGTCTCGCCTGCCATAGACGCCTGTGTTGAAATTTTCTCTTCATTATACCCGATGCGGTGGGCCTGACGGCCGTTAGGAATTACCACCTTAATTCTGCTTTCTTCCGGCCATAATAGATGGGGAAATGGGGGATGTCAAGAAAAAAGGGTACCAGGGGATTAGGGTAGCAGGGAGCAGGGCAACAGGGTATCCGGGTATAAGGGAATAGGAACACCGAATATCAAACAAGGAATATCGAATGAGGAAGTAGGATCGGTGTGCATAGCACACCCTACATTTGGTTGCTACGACATGCGAGGGCCGGAGCCTTCGACTCCGTCCGCCTGCGGCGGACTGTGCACCTTGGGCACAAGCTCAGGATGACGGCAATGGCGTCTTTTTTTAAGTTTTTGGGGGTGAAAGCGAGATTTGAAAATTTTTTTTGAAAAAATTTTATTTTTGTGTTGACAAATACTATGGTACGTAGTACTTTGGATAAGAGTAATGGTTTTCGCGATTTGCTTTTAGATATGGAGGCAGAAGAATGAGCAGGAAGCTGCTTGATGAACTGGGCGAGCTGCAGCGAGCGGTAATCGAGATTATCTGGGAGCTTGGTGAGGCAAGCGTTCATCAGGTCCGCCGACAGCTCGGCCGAAAGAAGAAGCTCGCATATACGACGATCCTCACGGCGATGCAAAAGCTGGAGAAAGCAGGCTGGCTGCGACACCGAGCGGAGGGGAAGGTCTATATTTATTTTCCGACGCGCAGCCGTGAAGAGGCGGGCGCGACGTCGGTGCTGAAGTTTGTCGAACGGATGTTCGACGGGGACACCGTTTTGATGTTCCAGCATCTTATGCGCGAGGGCAAGCTAAGTGATAAGGAACTCGTGGAGCTTCGAAAAACGATTGATAAGAAGCGAAAGGAGAAGAAAAAATGATGGGCGAAAACACTTTTCTGTGGAGTTGTGTATGGCAGGGCATGGTCTGCGTTGGTGTTGGGCTTGTCGGCAGCTTCATTCTGCGACGCCGGCCGGCACGGGCGCATCAGATGCTTTTGTTGGCGATGATTGCAGCGGTGATTGTGCCGGTGATGAGCGCGGTGGTGAAACATTTCGAGTGGGGGATGTTCGTAGCTGAGCCGGTTGTAAGCGAACCGGTGGTTGAGAGCCGGTTCGAAATCAGCAATTACGAAATGGCTGATATTGCGGCGGTGGAAAGTGCTGAGCCGACGATGAGTGTGTTTGAAGAAGCCGCCGGGCCGGTCGTTATAGCTCGGCCGGAAAAGACCAAGCTGCGGTTGGGGACATTGGCAATCTGGGGGTGGGCTGCAGCAAGTTTGATTCTGTATGCGCGATTGTTAGTGACATTCGCGCTGGGTATTCGGCTGCTCGGCCGGTCAGCGCCTGCGAAGTGTGAAAGAATTCAGAAAGCGGCAAACGCGGCGGTGGTGAAATTTGGGATTGATAAGCCTGTGGTTGTTTGCGGCAGTAGTAAGGTTCGCGGACCTGTGATATGGTGCTGGGGCAAGCGGCCTGTGCTGCTGGTGCCGAGTTCCGGCGGAGAGACAAACGGCAGTTTGGATTGGGTAAGTATAGTTTGTCATGAGCTTGCGCACTGGAAACGTCGCGACCATATTAGCGGATTACTGGCGGAGCTGGTGGTGTGCATTATGCCGTGGAATCCGCTTTTGTGGCTGGGGAAACGGCGGCTGGTCAGGCTGAGCGAGCAGGCATGTGATGATTGGGTGGTGGCGGCCGGTCAGTCTGGTACGGACTATGCGGAGTCACTTCTTGATTTGGCGCCTCAGGGACAGATGGTGTTTGCTCCGGCGGTGCTCAGCAGCAAGAAAGGCTTGGGGGCGAGGGTACGTCGTATTCTGCAGGATAAGTGTGGCAATCCCCGGACCGGGGCAAGGTGGGCTTTGGTGGTCAGTGTAGTGGCAGCGTGTATGGCTGTCGGTGTTGCATTCGCGCAGGCTCGACCTGCAAAAGTAAGACCGACAACGAAACCCACGGCGCAGCCAATTTCAGGCTCCAAATTGATGGACGACCGTAATATCTTTGAGGGGGTAATGCCGGTGATTAAGCTGGCGGTGGAAGGCAAAGTCGGCGAACAAAGACCGAGGATTCCGAGACTGCACAGCGAGCCGGGGCCGGGTGTTCTGCAAGGGATTATTAAAGATTCGGCTGATACTTCGGGGCACAGGACGGCTTTGTTTTTTGTTCCGGTGGAAGAGTGGCCGGGTAAACCGTTTTTCTGGTACCTTGCCAACGTTAATGAGTCTTTCGAGATTACCGGCATTCCGCCGGGGACGTACTATCTGTTTACTGTGGAGACGAGCAATCCCCGAAACATCGAATCGATAGGTTTGCCTGTTGGCTGGCCCAAGCCGGTGAAGATAACGGCCGATGGCAAGCCTGCTTACGTCGAAATCGAAATCTCCACCTTTTTGAGCAAGAAGGCCCGGTGGTTCTGGAATGTGCAGGGTTTCCTGGATGGCGTGGGGCATCTGAATGCGGAGAATATTGCTACCGAGAAATTAGGGCCGTATGGCAGAGTTACCGATGCCAAAGGACGCCCTGTGCCTTATGCCCACGTGCAGGTGCGAGAGTTCAAGCCCAGTGGAACCGAGTGGGGCAGTATCAAGTCACCGGACGCGCGGGCAAATGCAGAAGGCTATTACGGCCTGAGGCCTTTGGACTATCGCTATTTTGTGGGAGCTATGGTTAATGAGCATCTGAAAGATGCGGCGGGGTGGCGCTGGCAATATCTGAGGCGAAACAAAGTCTTTGAAGGCAAGCAGGGAGTTGATTTCCAATTTGGGCCGTGGCTGCCCGAGAAAACAGTTGGTGGGAGGATTGAGGGCACTGTGGTGGACGCCAACGGCAATCCGATACCGTCTTTCTATGTGGATATCCGTCCCGACAAGCCGTGGGTGCACGTTGACCGGGTCAATGAGCCCTGGTACAAAAGATGGGGCATCAGGGCTGCCTTTAGTGAGGGCAAGTTTGCCCTTGGTAATGTTCCCACGGGCAAGTGCAACCTAAAGATAAGGAGTCATCAAAGCTCGTCCAGAGGGGGTGCACGATTGGGCGAAAGACAAATCACTGTTGTCGGCGGTCAGACGGCACATCTGGAATTTGAGGTAAAAGACTGGGAGAAGAAAAGGGGCCATCGGCCCGTTATGAGGCTGGGACGCCCTGGGCCGAGCGTCTGCAGGCCCGGGCCAACAAAAGCGGCCGAACCTTTGAGCGAGCTTAAGGTTGGGGACAAGGCGCCGCTGTTTGAGGTCAAGACGGTTGATAATAAGACGTGGAAATTGGCTGAGCATCAAGGTAAGGTTGTGCTGCTTTGCTTCTGGGTCGCAGGAAGCCAGCCGAGTGAGATTCGGCTTCCGGCCATCAATTCAGTGTATCAATCTTTCGGCGGAGATAAGCGATTTGTGATGCTCGGGTTGGTAAGGAGAAAGAGAAAAGTTGAAGATTTGAAACAATACCTCAGTAGCCACGATTTGCGCTGGGGACAGGCCGTGATAAACGGGGAAGATAAGAGCGATTTAGCCTCGAAGTACGGCGTGCAAAGGTGGCCGTCCATGATACTGATCGGGCCGGATGGAAAAGTGATTGCGCGCAACCTGAAGGGCAAGGCAATCAAGTGGGCCGTGGAGAAGGCTTTGGGCAATACTGCCAAGTTCGGGCCATAATCTGTGCGAAGGGTCAGCTTTGCATTGCTTCGGTGAGTTTATTGCGGTTTTTGTTAATCCATTGTGCTTTTCGGAGGACCATTTTTAGGAAATCGAGGGCGGTGGACTGGCCGAAAGAACCGGTGACGGCTATGGGGACAATGGCCTCGGCTATCATCGCTTCAATCATCAAGGCTGGCAGCGCGCGAAGCTCGTTTCTGTCCAGCTCGATTATTTCCAGGTAGCCGTAGAGGAACTGGATGAGCTTTGCCTGGTCGAGATGTTCGGGCCAATCGGCGGGGTTTGGTGAGCCGGTAACAATGGAGAATTGGAGCACGCCGTTGGCGACGTCGGTGACCAGCGGAGCGAGCCTTGTGGAATCAAAATCAAGGACAGCAGTAAGCTTTCGCTCGGCAAAGAGCATGTTGCCGGGATGCCAGTCACCGTGAACGACGTGGTTAGGCCAGTAGTGGAAGCCAAGGCGGATTACGGAGGCGCCGGAGTTATTATAGAGGGTGGTAAGGGCCTGGATGGTTTCTTGAAGTCTGGCGTCCGGGCTGGTTTTTTGTTGGTCGGCTACTTTTTCCAGACAGTTGCGGACGATAGAAGAATCGTGGAAGCTGCCGGTTGGCGGCTCGTATTCACAGGCGAAATCGGCCAAGTAGCCGTGTAAGTTGGCTAATTGTCGGCCTGCATCGACGGTGGCGGCGGCGGAGCCGTCGTAGCGGCCACCGGGGACAAACCTGAAGCACTCGTAGATATTGTTTTCCAGTTGCAAGATTGTCTTGTGGTCGTGAGTGGTCATAAGAGAGGTGACGGGAAAGGCCACTTGTGCCAAGTCATTTTGGACAGCGTGGGCGAAGGCGACGCGCTGGAGGAGGACTTTGGTTTTGGGGCGGCGCTTGAGGAGGAATTTGCCCTGGTCGGATGTGATTATCATTTTGGGCACGCGGCGGTTGCCGGCAGAGAGAGGCTTTGCGTAATGGACCGGGCCGATGTCATAGTGGCTTTGGACCTGGTCCAGCTCCTGTGAGGAAAAATGTTCACGTGTGGGCATAACCTTTTTACTCCGAATACAGAAATCGCCGGTTACGAAGACGGCTATTGGATAATGATTACTGCTTGAGGCGGTTTGGTCAATAAAAAATGCGGCCAAATGCTTTAATGGCATTATTTGAGCAAGTAGAAAATCAAAATGACGACGCCTAAAAGCGATATGGCGGCGACGGCGCTCAGGACGAGGATTGCGACCTGGTAGCGGGCCACGTTTCCATCTCTGTGAATTTTTTCCTCTATGTCGATTGACGCTCCCTCTTCAAG
This sequence comes from uncultured Pirellulales bacterium, assembly GCA_964582985.1. Classification (GTDB taxonomy): domain Bacteria; phylum Planctomycetota; class Phycisphaerae; order Sedimentisphaerales; family Anaerobacaceae; genus CAZQYB01. The sequence goes on from CAZOUM010000043.1 coordinate 24,152, forward strand.
CTCCTCAAGCTCGGAGATGTCGAATCTTTTGTGTGCTCGGAGTGGCGGCTGACCGTCGCGAAGGGCCTCCAAATCTTCGAGCAGCTCCTCGGCGTTGTTGTAGCGGTCCTCTTTGCGCTTTGCCATCATAATTTCGACGACTTCGGACACACCGGCGGATAGCGAAGTATTTATATGGTCGGGCGGGATGAGCTGGTCTCTTAAGTGCTTTTTCATAACCTCCTCTGGGTCGTCGGCCATAAAGGGGACTCGGCCGGTGACAAGGTGAAAAAGAGTTGCGCCGAGGCCGTAGATGTCGGCACGGCCGTCGATGTCGATTTTTCCTCGGATTTGTTCGGGGGCGATGTAGTAAGGTGTTCCGTAGGCTTTGCCTTCTTCGGTCTTTGCGGCTTCGATATCAGTTGTTGCGCGGGCGAGACCCATATCGGCGAGTTTGACGACGCCGGCGTTGTCAATTATTATGTTCTTTGGCTTGACGTCTCGATGGATAAGACCTCGGGCGTGGGCGTGGGCGAGGGCGTGGGCGACCTGAATGATTATGTCGAGCGCTTCTTCTTCGGAGAAGATTTTTCCAGCAGCCAAATCATCGTGGAGGGTTTTGCCTTCAACATATTCCATTACGAAATAGTGATAGCCGCCGGCTTCGCCGACGTCGAAGGCCTGTACGATGTTGTTGTGGTTTAGCTTTGCGGCGGCCTGGCCCTCCCTGTAGAAACGTTCGACGTATTCGGGATTTTCGCTGAAGCGCTTTGGGAGGACCTTTATTGCGACGGTGCGGTCGAGACTTAATTGCTGGGCCTTGTAGACGACGGCCATGGCGCCGGCGCCGAGCTTGCCGAGGATTTTGTAGCCGGGGATTTGGTGGACGGCGGCTTTGGTTTCCTTGATGGCGGTCTTTAACCTTTCCGCTTGGGTTTCGGTGATGTAGCCGAGTTCGACCATGAGGTCTTTGAGCATTACGGGGTCGACCTGACGGCGGGACCCTAACTCTTCAAGGCTGCGGCGCAATTCTTCATCGGTGCAGAGGCCCTGGTCGATGGCCATTCTGCCGAAAATCGTGTCGTAGTTGGTTTCGTTTCCCATCGGTCCTCTCATATACGTATCATACGTGCGCTAAGCCAGGTTAGCCATCAGGATATTCCCGATTTAGGTGGCAGAAATACCTGATTTCGATTCAGCAACTCAAGGCCTACACACTAAGCAAAGCACCAGAGACAATGCAGGGAATTCGGGAAGACCTAAAGCTGAGTCATAGGTTTTGTTCCCACATCCGTCAACAAAGTCTGTCGGGCTGATTATCGGTTTATATAGGACGATTGTCAAAGAAAAACTGCCCTCTATGATTATAAAAATCGTGCGTCTTTAGCATAAAATCGACTTTTTGGCGGTTGGGGTTTAGCCGTTTTTTTTCTGCAAGTCGGCCATTGCAAACGGTGCGGGTTGTGGTTTTTGAGTATTACCGGCCACAGATTTCACAGATTGCGCAGATTTTTTTAGCCACCGAGGACACAGGGCAACCGGCGCTCTATGCCTGCTTGAGGATTTTGACAGCCTTTACGGCGTCCGCGGCGTTGTCCAGGCCAATGTATAGGATGAACCTTGCCCCGATCACAGCCACGGAAAGTCCTCGAAGGTTGATTCTCGCTGCGGCGAGCTTTTCCGTTAATTCGGCTGTGACGCCAGGTTTATTCTCTCCCTCGACTCGCACCGAGTGGACGCTGTTCGTGACGTTAAAGCCTAAGTCCGCGGCCGCGGCGACCTCCCTATCCCCACGCAGCGGGGTGACAAACACGACCCCCGTGCCGGGCTTTTCCGCCGCCCTCCTGGCGATGATGAAGTCAAGGTCAGCGCCGGCCTCCCGCAGGCCGGTGAGCA